>JAGLXC010000191.1 GCA_023133095.1 Gammaproteobacteria bacterium
AGGTTTACACCTTTATCGTCAGGGTATTGTTTTACAAAGGTTAAAAATCTCGCAGTGATGCCATCTTTTTCGGCTTTGCCACCCAAGTTTAAAATACCTATAGTGCGCTCAGCCTCTCTTAGAGCAAATAGCCCTAATTGAAAAAAGGCTTCTCGCGGCGTAGTTGCCACCCAGTTTGGGTTACCGCGCCCGGCATTTAACATCATTTTATCGGCATGGGTTTTAGCAAGTTGAATCAATTTGTTTTTAAGCTCAAAAGGGCTTAACTGCTCATATTTTTTTTCTTCCTGTTTGCGCATTTTTTGCTCCTGATTTGATTTATTGAAGATTTATCGATTATACAGCAAAATCAGCTTTTATGCTCATAAAGTCTCTTACGCAGCTGACTCAAAAAAAACTCTACCCTCCTGGTTGATTAAATTTTTTAAGGCAAGATTCTTTATTTTATTATAGGCTAGAACATCAAAGAAATAGGGCACAGTGGTACTCTCTTCTAATTGATATTTAATTTTTGCAACAATATCTATACTTACATCATCCATAATAACCAAATCGATATCAGAAGTTTCTCTATAGTCTCCAGTGGCTCTGGAGCCAAAGACTTTTACTTGCTTTACTTCTGGATATAATCGGAAAATATCGCAAATCTGAGTTATCTCCTGTTCTTTAAGACCAAATTTCACTTTAACAACAACCCCGTAAAATGGTTATGTAGCTCTTCTAACATAGGATAATATGTGCCTTTGATAAGGTGAACAACTACCTCACTCTCATCCTCATCATAAATATGCGTCATCAGATTACGCTTTTCTAATGCATCCAGCCAAATGTCACCATTTTTTATATGGCCTGCTTGAAATGCCTGTTTAATTGTAGCCCTAGGAGTTGCCACATCAAAACCCTCTAGCAACAATAGATCTTTTAATGTTTTCCACCCTAATTCAAAGGTAAAAGCAAAGGTGTGAATAAGACCTGCTACCTCTAGCTCACTATATTCTGTCTTAGCTACAGCAACTTTTAAGCATGCATATGCTTTTATATAATGGTCTGCTCTAAGTTTCCAACGCTCTTTTTTCATTTTATGAATACCTATAAACAAATAACACACTAATTATACAACAATACAATTCAACTAAATAGCGAATACATCGAAAATCACCCGCATCAACCGATCTAACGCGCCACGATTTTGCTCAAGCACCTTTTGCCCGGCTGTAGTTTGTTTAGCGCGCAGAGCAAGATTTTGCAACAACTGTGTTACAGCGCCTTGTAATTCAGCCACATTATTAACGATAGTTAATGCACCGGCATCGTTTAACAACTCACTAATCTCAGTAAAATTAAACAGGCAATTACCTGTAATTGTTGCAACGCCCATTGCTGCAGGCTCTAGCAAATTGTGGCCCCCAACTGTCTTGATCAAACTGCCGCCAACAAAAGCAACATCTGCTGCGCCAAACATAAATAGCAGCTCGCCCATGGTATCACCAATAACTATGTCAGTAGCTTTAATACAGATATCCTGGTTTTTATGACTAATGGTTTTAAATCCCTGCTGCTGACACAGTGCCGCAACTTCAGCAAATCTTTCTGGATGTCTTGGAACCAAAACCAACAGTGCCTCAGGAACATTTTGCTTTATTTGTTTAAAGGCTGCTAACAGTTGCTCCTCTTCGCCTTGATGAGTGCTGGCTGCTAAAAAAATTGCGCGCTCTTGCCCCCATTTACTACGCAAAGCTTTACCTTTATCAATCGCTGTTACTGGCAAACTAATATCAAATTTTAAATTACCAATTAGCTTTACCTGTTTTGCCATCGCACCCAAAGCTAAAAAACGCTCTTGATCTTTTGAGGTTTGTGCAGCGATAATTTTTATATTAGCGAGCATATTTTGAGTAAATTTTTTGATGCGCCTGTAACCCGTAAAAGAGCCTGCTGACAAACGCGCGCTGGCCAACACCACTGGAATGTTTTGCTTGCCACAATAGTGCAAGATGTTAGGCCAAAGTTCAGTCTCCATAATTATTAATAGCTTAGGCTTAAAATGTGCTAAAAATCTTTTTACCGCGCCGCTATAATCATAGGGAACATGAGAAGGGATAACTTCGTTACCAAAATTCTTTTGCACTCGCTCTAAACCAGTTGGAGTCATGGTAGTAAAAACTATAGGAGTTTCTGGGCATGCTTTCCGTAAAGCTTTTACTAAGGGAACTGCGGCATTGGTTTCGCCGACTGAAGCCGCATGAATCCAAATACTATTATGAGCTAAAGCGGCATTTTTAAAACAAGCAAAGCGTTCGCTCCAACGCTTTCGATAAGCTGGCAAACGCCGTGCTTTTTTTAGCAACCGCAAAGTGATAAATGGGATTGCTAAATAAAATGCAATGTTATATAAAACTCTCACTATTGTAACCGCCATCTATTAATTACTATTTTTGCTCGCAACTTAGAATTGGTTAACCAAATCTTAGTTGGCAAATCTATGTTACTTATCGATTTATAGGCTGCATATTTAATTGTCCAACCCTGCTGCTCTAATAAACTCAGGTGATTATAAGCATCAAATTCAGCTTTATATGGAATTTTAGCAACCGGCAAACCTACTACCCACGACTTAAGATTGTTAAGCGGCAATGACCAACCCAATTCCGTAACCATCAGCTGTTCTGCTGTTTTAGCGGTAACTTTATCAGTAGCAGAACGCCATAAGGTTACCTGCTGCTTATTACCTGTAATTTTTACTCCACCGATGTCCAGGGTTGAAGTTATGGTGATCTGATAATTATCAGCTGCTGTTTGCTGCCAGGTGAAATGGCTCATGCTACTCTGGTTCGCATATTGCACGCCCAAAGCTCCGCCCACCTGCCAACGCCCTATCTCCTGCAGCTGTCTTTGTCTTGCGGTCCAAGTGAGCACATGAATGCCATCTGACATAGGCGGCTGCAGCGTGCTACAACCACTACATGCTATAAATATCAGGAATAATAAAATTTTCTTACCAATTCGCATGGTTAGAGTCTAGAATAGTTATATGAAAACATCAATTGAAAATAAACTCTCGCACCTATTAACACGGCATCAAGAAATTAGCGCTTTATTAAGCGACCCTAAAATTATGGCGGATCAAAACCGCTTTCGCGACCTATCGAAAGAGTATTCCCAACTGGAACCTGTAGTTAGTTGCTATCGTGATTACATGACTAACAAAGCGGCCTTTAAGGATGCTGAGGAGATGCTAGAGACCCCAGAATTAAAGGATTTGGCAATTGAAGAGATTGAGCAGCTCAAGGCAAAACAGGCCGAAATAGAAACTGAGATCAAAACTTTACTCCTGCCTCAAGATCCTAATGACCAACGCAATGTCTTTTTAGAAATTAGAGCTGGTACAGGCGGCAATGAGGCAGCGCTTTTTGTAGGCGATCTATTTCGCATGTATAGCCGCTACGCAGAAAAGGTACGCTGGCAGATTGAAATTATTGATCAACATGACGGTGAACAAGGCGGATTTAAAGAGATCATTCTGCGCATTACCGGGCAAGGTGTCTATTCGCAGCTTAAGTTTGAATCTGGAGCTCATAGAGTTCAACGTGTACCGATTACTGAATCTCAAGGCCGAATTCATACCTCAGCCTGTACTATTGCAGTTTTGCCAGAAGCTGAAGCTATTGACGAAATTGAAATCAATCCGAGTGACCTCAGAATTGACACCTATCGCTCCCAGGGCGCTGGCGGCCAACATGTTAATACCACTGATTCCGCTGTCCGCATTACCCACATCCCTAGCGGCATTGTGGTTGAGTGTCAGGATGAACGCTCGCAACATAAAAACCGCGCTAAAGCGATGACCCTCTTGCAAGCAAAAATCCTCAACCATGAACAGACCAAGCAACAGCAAGAGCAAGCATCAACCCGGCGCTCGCTGGTTGGCAGCGGTGATCGCTCAGAGCGAATTCGCACCTATAACTTTCCTCAAGGTCGCGTAACTGATCATCGTATTAATTTAACTTTGTATAAGCTAGATGAGGTGATGGAGGGCGCTCTAGAAGAGATCATTGAACCATTAATTCGCGAACATCACGCTGATCTTTTGGCAGCTTTTGGTGATGAGAGCTAGATGAATGGTTTATTAACTAACGCAGCCAAACAACTACAATCTATCTCTACAACTCCGCGTTTAGATAATGAAATTTTGTTGGCTCATGTGCTAAAAAAATCTCGTGGCTTTTTGTACTCTCATCCAGAATATGAGCTAACAGATAGAGAAAATGAAACTTTTCAGGCTTTAATCGTACGCCGCTTAGCTGGTGAACCTATTGCCTATATTACTGAACACAAGGAATTTTGGTCGCTAGATTTTAAAGTAAATAGCGATACATTAATTCCACGTCCAGAAACTGAGCTCTTAGTGGAACTAGCATTAGAACGAATTCCAACCAACAGCAATAATGCAATTAAAGTCGCAGATTTAGGTACTGGATCAGGCGCTATTGCGCTAGCTATTGCAAACACAAGATCTGATATCAAAATTACTGCAACCGACATCAGCGCAAAGGCTTTAAAAGTTGCGCAAGAAAATGCCAGCCACTTAAAGTTAAATAATGTAAATTTTATCCTGAATAACTGGTGTGAAGCTTTAGATAATAGTGCTTTTGATATTATTATTTCCAATCCACCTTATGTGGCTGAAAATGAGCTGCAAACAAGCACTAAATATGAGCCAATATCAGCACTTGTAGCAAAAGATAACGGACTTAGTGCGCTTCGCACTATTATTCGAACCGCGCCCGCTGCATTAAAAAATAATGGCTGGTTAATTTTAGAACATGGATTTACGCAAGCAAAAGCTGTGCAAAATTTGCTTAGAGAACATAAATATAGCGAAGTTTCTAGCTTTAAAGATTTAGCTGGCCATCTGCGTGCGACTATTGGCAGAAAACTAGAGTATTAAATTGCACAATAAAAGCGGCAGGTTAACAGCGACGCTATAGTAATCTGCATTCGCGAAGTCCCAAAGGGACGTAATGTGATAGCCCAAGGCAACGCCTTGGGGATCGTGTAAAAATTAATCCCACACATAGAGAAAGCCAGGTGAACGAGAATATTAGATAAAGATTGTGGAATATTGTTTCACCCTTTCAGGGTTCGGTTTCGGGGAGAACTCAATACCCAAGGTTTTACCTTGGGCTATCACATTTTGCCCCGTTGGGGCTGTTGCCCACATCAAACGTCAATTAATATTCTAGACATTGACCGCGGCTTCCAAGCTATTGCTATCATAAAATTTCATGCGATTGCCGTGATTAAATTGCGAGACATAAGTTAACCAGGTAAAATAGCAAAATGCTTTGTATTAAAAAAAGAAATAATGGAGTTGGCCTGCTAGAGCTTATGCTTAGCCTCGCTATTATTGCAGCAATCATGCTAATGGCAACGCGCTATTTTATCATTGCCAATCAAAACATGAAAGTGTCACAAGCGACTGAAATTGCTAGCACCTTAATCAACTCTAGCTTTAAATGGGTTGAAGGGCAGCCTGACTTTAGTGACTTTAATACAACTACGGGTGGTGGCGTTAATAAGTTAGTTAAAGACGGTATATTGCCTCAAAGCTGGAATGGCAAAGAGGACCCTTGGGGAAAAACAATCACTCTGACAGGATTTACTAGCCCTGGATCTAAACCAGATAATCAGCAAATAAAGATCACATTACCTGGGGCTCCTGACGCCTCTGCAGACCGTATTGATGACATATTGAGCCAGCAAGGTGTAGTTCGTGATGATTGTGGCAATGGTTATTGCGGTTATTATCCAGCAACAACAACGTAAAAGAGATAGTGTAATGAGCGATACCAAAAATAAACAAACCGGAATTGGCTTAATGGAGCTAATGCTCTCTTTAGCCATTATTGCCATATTGCTGGTAATGGCTACTGTCTATTTTAAATCCGCCAACACATCAAGCCAAGTAAGTGATGCCGTCAGCAAAATCCAGGCAATCCAAAGCGCAGGCAACTCCTGGCTTGCAGCCTACGGCAGCTATGATGGTTTATGTGGCGGCGAGGGTGGCTGCTCATTTGACCCTTTAGTCGATAATGGTTATCTGCCAGAGTCTTTTAGATCTAGCAACAATCCAACTGCATTATCAGGATCGCTAACACTTTCCAACACATCGGCACAATGGCTAACAATTAAAATTACTGGGGCCTCCCCAATCGAGGCTCTAAATGCATTTCAAGCTCAAGCACAAACTTTAGTCTGCGATCCTGACGCAGATATACAGGTTACTGAAGCAACAGGGACTATTCGAATTGCGGTATCAGCATTCTGTCCAGCAACCTCATGAATTAAAGCAGCAAGGTAGATAAAATGATAAAAAAATCACAACAAGGCATCGGATTACTGGAACTAATGCTATCTTTAGCAATTATTGCGGGACTATTACTGGCCGCCAGTCGCTATTTCCAAAACACCATGCTATCAAAAAATGTTGCGGATACCATAGATATAGCGCGCGCCATGAGCTCTGCAGGCCAAAGCTATCTATTAACTAACACTGCTTATCCAACCAGTGAAATCTGGGATACTTTTGTGGATAACGGACTACTGCCTAATTCATTCCCCAGCAACACCAACCCCTGGGGAGGAAAGTTAACATTTACTGGCCAGCCTGCAGATGGTGGTAGTCACTTAGGTCCATATATTACTCTCACAATGAATAATATCCCTGCCAAAGCTTGCGCCTCTATATCAGGACAAAGTGCTGACCTGGTTTGTGACTCAATCAAGACAGACTATATCTCATGCCAAACAACAGATGGTCAGCTTGGCTTTGCTTCTCTTACTATAAATTTAGACTCCCAATGTCCCCCATTAACATCTTAGCCAGCAACAATGCCAATAAGCTACGGGAAATCAACCAGCTGTTGCAGGGATGCTCTTGCAAAATGGTTGCGCAAACAGACTTCAATGTGCCAGAAGCAGAAGAGACAGGCCTTACCTTTGTTGAAAATGCTATCTTAAAAGCTCGAAATGCTGCAAAGCATACTAAACTACCTGCTTTTGCTGATGATTCGGGTTTAGTAGTTGATGCGTTAAATGGCGCACCTGGAATATACTCTGCTCGCTATGCTGGAATCAAAGCTACCAGTAAAGATAATATTGATAAACTTTTATATGAGCTACGTGATATTCCTACGGCTAAACGCTCAGCGCATTTCTATTGTGTTATGGTTTTTATAAAACATGAGCTAGATCCAGCGCCAATTATTACGGAAGGCAGATGGGATGGGTTAATATTACAACAACCGCAAGGTAAAAATGGTTTTGGCTATGATCCTATCTTTTTTGTACCAACTCATAACTGTTCTGCAGCAGAGCTACCACCAGCTACAAAAAACCAGCTTAGTCATCGGGGGCAAGCACTCGCTAAGATAGCTGATAGCTTTATAAGTGGCAATAAATAAAAAAGGGCAACCACAAAGGCTGCCCTACAAATAATAATCAAGACATCTAGCTAGTTCATCAACATAATTGGCTGCTGGTCGTTGTTATTTGCTGAACCACTATTTGTTGTTGGTTGCGGTGAAAAGCTAACTGGCCGCTCTGGAGCTGGTGCTACAACTTTCTTTGGCACTGCTGTTTTCTTCGTAGCACTTGCACTTGGTGCTTTCGCCGCTACCGCATTATTACTAGAACTAATTGGAACCAGCTGAGTTACGGCTGCAGGTGCAGAATTGGTTTTGAGTGCGACTGCTGTCCTTTTTTGCGACTGCTTTGGTTTTGGTGGCGCTTTAGGCGTCGCATTGTAATCTAAACTAGGTGCAACCTTTGCTGCGTTAGCTGGTTTTGCAGCAGAAACTTTCAATACCGGAATCGCTTTATAGTTAGCTGGAAGCCCTGCTTGAGTCTGACTTACACTAGCTTCCTGTTGTTCCAGTTGCGGAATAGTAACACTTTGCGATGAATTACCCGTGTGCGCCTCTACAGGATGATGAGCGGAAACATGGGGAACCACAGCTGTAGTTGGCGTAGAAGATGAGCTTGATTTATGTTCGGTCACATGTGAATTAATCGCTGACAACTCTACAACTGATACATTTTTAGCACTATTTTTAGGTTGTTTAGATGGCACTGCTGCTTTTTTTGCCATAGGTTGTTGGTTAGCAGAATTAGCAGGAGATAGCTCAACCACAGACAGCTCTGCTGCTTTCGCAGTGACATCATCTGGTTTTGCAGCAGAAACTTTCGATACTGGAATCACTTTATAGTTAGCTGAAAGCCCTGCTTGAGACTGACTTACAGGCGAGCTACTTTTGCTCGTTTCTACTGGATGATGGGTGTAGACATGGGTAACTACAGTTGTTGTTGGCGTAGAAGATGTTTTTGTTTTGTGCTCTGCGACGTGATGAGTGGCTTTGGTTGGTGCTGTATGGTGCACTGTTTTAACAATATGATGTTTTACCGGTTTATGCTTCGGAACAATCACTTTTGCTCTTTTATGTATAACATGGGGCTTGGCTAACATATGATGCACTTGCGTAATGTCTAAATGAGTTACTCCAGCAAAAGTTAAACGTACAGCTTGATTGCCTTGAGTTATAACTACACCATGCTGGGTTACCGTAGCAATTTTAGAGCCATCTGGCAAAGAGGAACCAGCTGACACTTCGCGATATACATTATGGCTATCAGCTAATGTAGCGCTCCATCTACCGCTTTGTCGGTCAAGATAGATAAGTTTATAGCCTGGCCAAATAGCAGAATGGCCAGAGGTTGTTATGCCTGCAGCTACACCAGCGCTAGGCAATTGATTAAGCTTAGAATTCAAGGAGGCAATCTTTTGTTTCATCTCTGCAATTTGCACTTCTTCTTGCAACAACATACGCTCTGACTCTAACTGCTGATACTGTTTTACCATCTTCAAATAGTTGGAAGACTGACCTGCAGAGCTAAGAATATTAATATTTTTCTTTACTGGCGCCCGGTTCTCTGAAGAGGCAGGGTGAGCAACAGATGCAGGCAAATTGCCAGAAACAGAAGTCATTGCTGCAGTTTTGCCATTTGCCGTAGCTGAAGTCAGGTGTAGTGCAGGCTGCGAAATATGCTGCCGCACTGGTGGCTGAATTACCTCACTCGATGCAAAAAACAGATCATATACTTGCCATATAATATAAATAAAAGCAATTATGATCAGCGGAATAAGTATTTTTTGTCTTCTATCTAGCTTCATAGCTTAGTCCCCTAAAACCTTTAGTGTAATCTTACCTGTAAATATATTATCGTTT
>JAGLXC010000192.1 GCA_023133095.1 Gammaproteobacteria bacterium
CTGCTATTGCACCACAGAATATTATAGCAAAATAAATAAAAACCCACTCAGGTCTGTTTTCCAAAATAATTGCAATCTTATCGCCTTTTTTAATCCCAAAAGTAACTAAATTTTGAGCGATAGATTGAGAAAATTTATAACATTGCTGATAAGTATATTTCTTATAGCCTTTTGCTATTTTTATTTGTAAAGCGATTTTGTTTGGGCTTTGTTTGGCAATTTCCGTTAATTTTTCAGGCAAAGTGTATAAATAATTACTCATCATTTACTCCACCTTTGCTTTGTTTGGAACTTTTCTAACGATCCATAAGCTCAAACATAGAAATATCAACAGGGCGCTAATTGCCAATCGATATTTTATTGTGCCTAAAAAACTAAAACTTAATACCATCCCCCCCCAGATAAGTGGACCGACAATTGAAGCAGCCCTGCCTACTAAACTATAAAAGCCAAAAATTTCTGCTATCATTTCAGGAGGTGACAAATCGATGATTAAAGCACGAGCGCTTGTCCAGGTTCCTGCTAGACACACCCCCGCTAACGGACCAATAAACCAAAAAATTATTTTGTGAAAGGAAAAAATAGCTAATAGCACGCATATGGACCACAAACCCAACACTGCCATAAAGGTATTTTTTGCCCCTATGCGGTCACAGTAAAAACCAGCAATTAATGAACCTATAATAGCAAATATACTTGATACAATATAGAGAACTACTATTTCAACATCACCGAAACCAAGAACTTTTTTGGTATATACTGCCATAAAAATATAAATGGTGTTAATTGCATTTAATCCGATAAATGCAGCGATCAAAAAACGTAATAAGCCAGGATATTGTTTGATACACAGAATTGTATTTTTGATTTTAATAAAGGCTGATGTTACCGTCTGTAAAGCTGATTGCTCTCCTACCTTTTCCGATTTTACAGTTTTTACATCCTTTACAAATATAAAACATGGCAATGCAAACAGTAAAAAACAGATTGCGGTTGGAATAAACGTTGCTTGTCTGCCAAAATATAAAGCAAATGGGCTAACAATAAGTAACCCCGCAATAGTGCCCAAATAACCAAGGCCGGTACCATAACCAGACACCCTGCCTATATGTTCTTTATCGCTTATTACAGGTAGAAGTGCATTATAGAAAACATAGCTCATCTGGTAACAATAGTTAGCAATAGCAAACAGTATAAGGCCTATGAATAATTTATTTGTGACGCCTATTAAGGCCGTAAATAAACAACAAATAATGGTAAAAGCTACTAGAAATGGAACCCTTTTCCCTACTCGATCTGATATTGCACCAATTATTGGCGCAGTTAGAGCGGTGATCAACATTGAACCGGATAGCGCGTAGCTATATAAAATATCCTCGCCCTTCATATCCACAGTTACCCAAAGAGCAAAATAAAGGGTAATCACATTCATAGCAAAAATGGTATTGGCAAAGTCATACATTGCCCAAGATAAGATAGTCAGCTTTGTCCCTTCCTTTAACATATGCTTATGATACGGGTGAGACTACAATTTTTCTACTTTTTACGCTAAAAACTAGTTAAAAGGAGAAGCTATAAATGAAGCTCTCCGATCTAATGGTCGGAATATCTCTGCCTGCGGCGAAATCCGCCGTAGCAATCCTCCGCCGCTCCCTTCGAGAGCTATTGAGGACCACCTGTCGCATTCATCCGCGGGCTTACGCCCGCGGTATTCTGCGAAGGCGGATAAAGCAGCGCCTCTATAGATACCTCTACCAAAATGGTTATGGTACAATTTCTGTATGAATATTGTATCTATCTTAACCACTGTCTTAGCTATTGCTCTGCTTGCTGCCTTTTTGCTGTTTTTGCTACTGCGCAGCTTTAAACTGATTCAAGACAGTATGGCAAATATGCTGAATAATAATGCGGAAGCTCTGAATAAACGGGTAGAAAAGTTAACGGAAAGCACAGATCAGCGCTTAAAAGAGATTTCAGAGCAGGTAGAGCGCCGTTTGGCTAATGGTTTTGAAAAAACCACCTCGATTTTTACTGATGTGGTTAAACGTTTAGCATTAATTGATGCAGCACAAAAAAAGATTACCGAACTCTCCGGTAATATAATGAATCTACAAAATATTTTTACTGATAAACGCTCGCGTGGCGCTTTTGGTGAGGTTCAGCTTGCAGCGCTTATCCGCAATATTATGCCAGAAAAAAACTTTGCCCTGCAGCATACACTGAAAAATGGCAAGCGGGTCGATTGCATGCTGTTTTTGCCTGATCCAACCGGCAATGTAGCCATTGATGCCAAATTTCCATTAGAAAATTACCAGCGCCTGAATGATCCTGACCTGTTGGAGTCAGAGAAACGCACAATTGAGCAGCAATTCCGTGCTGATATTCGCAAACATCTACAAGATATTGCCAGTAAATATATCGTTCCGGGAGAGACTTCAGATGGCGCGATGATGTTTATTCCAGCTGAAGCTATTTTTGCGGAGATCCATGCTCACTATCCCGAATTAGTAGAAGAATCGCACAAGCTGCGGGTTTGGCTAGTCTCGCCTACTACTATGATGGCGATATTAACCACTGCTCGCGCTGTGCTGAAAGATGCTGACACTCGGAAACAGGTACACATTATTCAACAGCACTTAGGTCAATTGGGTAAAGATTTTGGTCGCTTTCAGAAACGGATGGACGATCTATCCCGCCATATTGGACAGGCGCATAGTGATGTGGAATTGGTCCACAAATCTTCTCAAAAAATCAGTAGTCGTTTTACTCAAATTGAGGCAGTAGAACTAGAAGACAAAGAAAAGGCCGATCTATTGACATAGCCGGCCTTTCCAAATTCAACAACAGCAATTATTTATTGTAGTCATTAGTAGCAGGCATATTACCTAACTTACCATGAACAGCAGGCTGCGCATGAGTTGCTGCTGGTTGTGCTGCAGAAACTAATGGTTGATTACTAGAGGAGCAACCAGCCATAAGTACTAATGCTGCTGCTGCAGCAAAAATCAAACCTAGTTTTTTCATAACAATTTTCCTTTTCAGATGATAAATAATACTTATTTCCTGAGAAACAAGCCCTATAAAATTCTACTCTATCTTTAACTATTTGGTCAAAAATTGCAACTATTAATTTCGTAATAGCTTTATAAGCTTTGAAATGAGAAAACAGAGTGTATCCTTCGCGATTGAATTTTATGCTGTGTTTCCTAAAATCCAACCGCTTTGGGTATATCTACAAATTATTATACCAATCCAATAAAATATTACTAAAAATCTTAGGGTTAGACTCAGGCGCAAGATATAGCCCCTCTTCTAAATCTACAGCTTGCAGGTTTGGCAAGTTACCTTCGCACCAGGTTACGCTATCCATTGTGGTAACAAATCCAGGTGTAGTATAGAGCATGAGCTTAGGAATTGGCGATTGCTGCAGAAAATCTGAATATTGTGATATAGAATCAAGAACCTGGACTCGATTCTTGCCAATAAAAAAATCCTGCACATACTGCAATAAAGGTTTACGCCCCTCTAGTGACAAAAATGGTTCTCTATAATTAGTTAGAGTCTCTTCTGAAAGCTTAGAGACTGCGCATGCAGGTAATACTTTTTCTATTAAAAAGTTATTCTCCATTATGGTTTGATAGGCAAGCTCTGGGTTATCAAGCAAAGGATGCAATAGATCCTGGACTGGTAAGGAGAACATATCAAATGACTCTATTGGCCGGACATAGGCCTCATAAAAAGCTATCCCTTTTATTTTATCAGGGTTTTGCATCATATAATAAAACCCCAGTGCTGAACCCAATAAGCCATGCACAACCAGGGTAATTTTATCCAGCTTAAGCTGATCAACAAAGCTAGGAGAATAGTTTAGGTAGTCAAAAAAATTATACTCAATATCTGGTTTATCTGACCGCCCCAAACCTACTAGATCTGGTGCTATACAACGAGCTTTGGTCGATAACACGGGGATAATATTACGCCATAGGTAAGACGAGGCTAAAATCCCATGTAAAAAGAGAACAGGGTCGCCCGCCCCCTCTTCCAGGTAATGTATTTGTGTGTCGTATATTTTCATAAATTTGGAGTTGTTCATTTTTCCGTTACTCCTTGGTCCATATTTTTCTACTCTTACTGTAAGCATAGATCATGTTTAAGATTTTTTCCAATTATTTTCACTAAACGGTGGTAAGTATGCTATAATATTATCTACATGTTTAAGTTTATAAAGCATTTAGGGAGCATATTATGAGGGTTTTACTTGTTGAAGATGATGAGTTGTTAGGTGATGGCTTACAAGCTGGACTTACTCAATTCCATTACATTGTTGATTGGGTAAAGGATGGACAGGCAGCTATTAATGCTATAACTGCTGAACAATTTGAGATTATCATCCTAGATTTAGGCCTACCGAAACGCTCTGGCATTGAGGTTCTGAAGGTTATTCGCTCCAAAGGCATTATCACACCTGTACTTATTTTAACAGCACGCGAAGGCACTGAAAATTTAGTCCAGGGCTTAGATAGCGGTGCTGATGATTTCTTAGCAAAGCCATTTGATTTAGATGAACTTTGTGCTCGTATTAGAGCATTACAACGCCGTGGCACTGGCGGTCGAGCAAAGCCAGCTATTCAATTTGGCTCAATTGTCTTAGATCCTGCTGCCCATAGAGTTAGCAAAGATGGCGAGCTAATCACCCTCTCGAGACGTGAATTCGTATTATTACAATTATTGCTTGACCATCAAGGCCGCGTATTGTCACGCGAACATCTGACCCAAAACCTATATGGCTGGGGCGGAGATGTTGATAGTAATGCTCTTGAAGTCCATGTCCACAATCTACGCAAAAAATTTGGTAATAAGCTGATCACCACCATTCGTGGCGTTGGTTATGTGATAGAAAAACAAGAAGAATAAAGGTAGCAGTACAGCAATGAAACGCTCAATCCGTACCTTTTTAATCGTTAATATACTTTTATGTGTCACTCTTATTATTTCATTAGTAATTATTGGTAATTTTTATTTAGAGCATAAGGATTTTCACCAACATCTTGATAATAACTTGATCTATTCAGCACTCTCTTTACAGCTGTTTGTTACCGAAAATCATGCTATGATTTCACCCCAAAAATTACAAGCTGATATTAATAAGGAAGAGAAACTTCTGCTAACGAATCAAGCTGCGACTGAACATATGCAATTCCAGGTTCTGAATAGACAACATCATATTATGGTTCACTCAGCTAATGCTCCAGTGCAAATTTTATGCTCTGATAAAATGGGATTTAGTGACTGCCTTATAAATCATCAGTTATGGCGAGTCTTTGTCTCTATGGATGCTGACACTGGTGATACTATTGTTGTTGGTGAGCGCTACTCTGTCCGTAACCAATTTGCTTTACGTGCTACTCGTGATTTAATTTTAATTTTATTGATGTCATATCCCTTTCTGGGAATATTAATTTGGTACATTATTGGTCGAGGACTAAAAAGTATCCAAAAAGTTGCCAATGAAGTAAGCTATCGTGCAGCCGCTAACTTACAAACCGTAGATCTAGAAAATGTACCTGCAGAAATAAAATCTCTAGTAGATGAACTTAATGAACTATTTATCCGCTTACAAGCCGCATTTCAACGCGAAAAACGCTTCGCGGCAGATGCTGCTCACGAATTAAAAACCCCGCTTGCAGCCTTAAAAACCCAAACTCAAGTAGCCATTAATACAACCAAAGAAGAAGAGCGCAACGCAGCATTCAACAATATTTTAGCCTGCGTGGATCGCAGCACCCATACGGTACAACAGTTATTAGTTTTAAGCCGTATGGTGCCTGACGCTATGGTAGAAGGCGCAAAAACCATTGCACTAAACAATGTAGCTGCCGAAGTAATTGCTAGCTTAGTTCCTGAAGCACGCAAGAAAAAAATTGAAATTGAATTAATTTCACCTAATAAACCACAAACTATTACGGGAAATGCTATTGCAATAAATATTCTATTGCGCAATCTTATAGACAACGCTATTCGCTATACTCCAGAAAAAGGAAGCGTAAAAATTATTATCGCCTCCGATACTGATCATGTATTTTTGCATGTCATAGATACAGGACCTGGAATTCCAGAAAAACTCCGTAAACGGGTTTTTGAACGCTTCTTTAGAGTCTTAGGCAACAATGAAACAGGTAGCGGATTAGGTTTTAGTATTGTACAACAGATAGTAAATCTCCATAACGCCCAAATGGAACTTCTAACTCCTGCATCAGGCAAAGGTTTAGAGATTAAAGTTACCTTTCAAAAATCAG
>JAGLXC010000193.1 GCA_023133095.1 Gammaproteobacteria bacterium
ATTAATGTAATTATCGATCAATATCAGCGATTTTTCGCGCTACGAATAAGGTCTCCGGCAAAGATATATGCATCATAAACCTGTCCATCATAGAATATCCCCTGTTTTGGTTTTTCCTGTCCGCTTTCAAGAGCATTAAAAATTTGTTCAAATTTTCCATTAGTGCTTGACTCAAAAGCTATCTGCCTACGCTCTACTGATTCGAGTCGTGCGAATACCTGAGCATTGTTTTGGATAAACCTCCGCATTTCTACAAAGGCACCCATAATTTTTATGCTTACCTCTATGGCAGTTTGGCTTCGCAAGACGGCAGATAACATAGCGACACCCTGCTCAGTAAAGACATAGGACAAATATTTTCTGTGCTGTCCGCGTCCCTGAATTTCTAAGAACCTGTTTAAAATCTTTTTAATTTTCTGTTAAACTTCTTTTTTTGATTAAGAAAGGAGATTGTTGTGAAGAAAAGTTATCCAAGCGATATTACTCGCTTACAATTTAAAAAAATTGAGGGTTTACTAGAAGGTGCTCGGAAGAAGACCAGACCGAGAGAGGTTGAGCTATATGATGTTTTCTGTGCGGTTTTATATATACTTAAAAGCGGCTGTCAATAGAGGATGCTACCAAGCGACTTTCCTGATTGGCGTAATGTTTATGCCTATTTTAGGATATGGAATAGCAAATGCGAAAATGGAAAAGACAGTTTGCTTGAGCAAGCTTTAAAAAAAATTAGTTGGAGAGGTTCGTACCAACAATGGTCGGAACGAAAAAACTAGTTTTTGTATTTTGGATGCACAAAGTGTAAAAAATACCGATACAGCAGAAAACAAAGGTTATGATGCAGGTAAAAAGGTTTCCGGGATTAAGCGTCATATTGCAGTAGATACACAAGGATTACCACATGCTCTGCATATTACTACAGCTAATGTTACTGATAGAGATGGAGCAGTTAGTATGATAGAGAAGTCAAAAACTGATTTGTCTGAAACAAAAAAAGCCCTGGTTGATGGTGGTTATAGTGGAGAAAAATTTGCAACAAAAATAAATGAGCTTATTGGAGCTACAGTTGAAGTAGTTAAACGAAATGAGCTGCACAAGTTTGTAGTATTACCAAAGCGCTGGGTTGTTGAAAGATCATTTGCTTGGCTTGAAAAATGTCGGCGCTTATGGAAAAACTGTGAAAGAAAAATTAACACTAGTTTGCAAATGGTTGTTATGGCATTTCTTGGATTGTTGCTGAAAATATTTTAAACAGGTTCTAAGGTCACAAATTGTGACCTTAAAAAACTGCATTTAGAACTTAGGGTTCCAATTTGGCGCCTCAAGTTATTAAATTCATCCCCAGATAATTGAAATCTAAATTTTTCAGAGAAATCTCGCAATATTTATTTTTACTGCTTGATTAAACACTTTGGTTTCTACTCCATATATTGCTGCCAAATCGCTATCTAGCATGACCTGCGTATTTCTTATAGTATATATTTTACCACGAATAATATCGGCATTCAGGGCTACTAAGCATTTATTTTTATTTGTATTCATTCAGTCTACCCTCCCATTATACTTCAGCTAAATTACCTTTAACTTCAAGCCAGGATTTGCGATCGGATGCGCGTTTTTTTGCCAGAATCATGTCCATTAGCTCATGGGTCTTATTTTGCTCGTCAACAGTTAGTTGCACTAAACGCCGAGTATTTGGATCCATGGTAGTCTCACGCAGTTGCATTGGATTCATTTCGCCTAAGCCTTTAAAACGCTGCACATTAATTTGACCACGTTTTTTTTCTGCAGCAATACGATCTAAAATCCCCTGTTTTTCAGCATCATCTAAGGCATAATAGACATCTTTACCAATATCAATTCGATACAGAGGTGGCATTGCAACATAGACATGGCCAGCCGCAACTAATGCTGGGAAATGACGTAGAAATAGAGCACAAAGTAGAGTTGCTATGTGTAAACCGTCAGAATCAGCATCTGCTAAAATACAAATTTTACCGTAACGTAAGTTGTCAAGATTGTCTGAACCTGGATCCATGCCTAGAGCCACCGCAACATCATGCACTGTTTGTGATGCTAATACCTGTTCAGAACTCACTTCCCAGGTATTTAAAATTTTTCCGCGCAGCGGCATAACAGCCTGGGTTTCTCGATCACGCGCTTGCTTTGCACTGCCGCCAGCTGAATCACCTTCAACTAAAAACAGTTCGCCCAGCTGCGGATCTTGCGACACACAATCTGCCAATTTACCTGGTAAGGCAGGACCCGCTGTCACTTTTTTCCGCAAAACTTTTTTACTGATTCGCAACCGTTTTTGTGCGTTGCTAATAATTAGATTAGCCAGCTCTTCGCCTAAATTCACATGCTGATTTAGCCATAAACTAAAGGCATCTTTCACAACTCCTAAGACAAAAACCGCACACTGACGTGATGATAAACGCTCTTTGGTCTGACCAGAAAATTGTGGATCTTGTATTTTTGCCGATAAAATATAGCTGCAATTTTCCCAGATATCATCTGGAGCCAACTTTAAACCACGTGGTAACAATTTTCTTATTTCACAAAACTCACGCATTGCCTCCAAAAGTCCGCTACGCAAACCATTAACATGAGTGCCGCCTTGTGGAGTTGGAATCAAGTTAACATAGCTTTCAGTAAGACCGACATCGCCCTCTGGCAACCAGGTTACAACCCAATCTGCAACCTCGTTATGGCCCGCAAAACTACCAATAAAAGGATCATCCGGCAAACGCGGAATATCAGCTAAGGCAGACAATAGGTAGGTTTTTAAACCATCTTCATAATACCATCTGTCACGCTCTCCTGTTTGTTCATTACTAAAGGTGACATTAAGTCCCGGACATAATACGGCTTTAGCCCTTAATACATGCTTTAATTGCGATACAGAAAATTTTATGGTATCAAAATATTGTGAATCGGGCCAAAAGCGCAAACAGGTTCCAGTATCACGTGGCTTGGTTGCATCTATTACCTTCAACTCATTGGCTTTGTTACCATTTTTAAAATCCATTTTATAGACTTTACCGTGCTGCTTAACAATAACCTCTAAGCAACTAGATAGAGCATTAACTACAGAGATGCCAACCCCATGCAAGCCCCCAGAAAAACTATAACTTTTATCAGAAAATTTTGCTCCAGCATGTAGACGCGTAAGAATTAGCTCCACTCCAGAGAGGCCAAATTTTGGATGAGTGTCAGTTGGCATGCCGCGGCCATCGTCGGTTACCTCTAACGAATTATCAGCATAGAGAACCACATCAATATTGCTGGCGAAACCAGCTATTGCTTCGTCGACACTATTGTCGATTGCCTCCTGGGCTAAATGGTTTGGGCGTGAAGTTTCAGTATACATTCCAGGACGTTTACGGACTGGATCTAAACCACTTAAAACCTCAATGGATTCTGCATTATATATACTATTTTTTATTGCCATTTTTTATATCTGTTTCCCAAAAACTGGCGACCGCAAGGGTCGCTCCTACGGATTAATTGAATTTGCGCCAATTTAACTCTAACCATTGTAATCCAATAATAGCTAAAGAGTTATTAATTCTACCAGATTCCACTGCTGCAAATGCCTCTTTGCGATCTAATACATGCACATAAATATCCTCATTCTCATGCTCTAAACCATGAATTCCGTGAGCTTTACTTGCATCTACTAGCGCGCAATAGAGCGAAACAAACTCTGACGAAGCACCAGGACTACTCCAATATTCATAGATCGGAATTAACTCATTAACCTCAAGGCCAGCCTCCTCTTTTGCCTCTAATATGGATGTTTGCTGTTTAGTTTTATCTTTATCTAGCAGACCTGCTACTAATTCTAATAACCAGGGGCTATTTTTATCTTCTATCGCGCCAATTCGAAACTGCTCGATTAGAACTACTTTATCTAATTTAGGATCAT
>JAGLXC010000194.1 GCA_023133095.1 Gammaproteobacteria bacterium
GTTTTAAGTTTAGCATCAATTTTATGCAGTAAAGCTGCACGGGTTTTTTTGCTGATGACAAGATGTTGTAATTCATGTTGCTCTTTGGCTTCCAGTGCAACCAATCTATTGGTCTCGGCGGTAATGTTTTTTTGGTTTTGCTCTATTCGTTGTAGTGTGGAATTGATTTTATCAATTAGTTTTAAACGCGCTTGTTGTAAATAGTTAGAGTAGTTAAGGGTACGACTTATTTGGTTTGGGTCTTGCTGATTTAGTAGTAATTTTAGATAGTTGGTGTTGCGGCTTAACATATAAGCATTTTGTATCTCGGTTGTTAGCTCGTGCTGTTCTGCTTTTAATCTACTTTTGTAATAGAGTTGATTTTTCTGTTGCTGTTTTAGCATAGCTCTTGCCACTCTAAGCTGACGTTGGCTATGTTCCAGTTTTCTGGCTAAAGAGCCAGCTTCTATTTCATTCGCAGCTAATTTTTGTTGTAATGTGCGTTGCTTATGATGCGTCGTATTAATGTTGTGCTGCAAATGCTTAATAGAGCTATTGAGTTGTTGTAGCTGTTCAGTTTTGGTTAGGGCGTAAGCAAAATTACTCGGCAGCCATAATGTAATTATTGCAGCTGCCAAGATTGTTTTTTGCATGATATATGACCCTGTATTTTAAGATTCAAGCTGAATTAAAGCGTGGCCGGTCATCTCTTTGGGGATAGCAAGATCTAATAAATAGAGGAGAGTTGGTGCGACATCAGTAAGTGCGTTTTGATTTTGCTCTACAATATGGGCATTGCGGCCAACATAGATAAATGGCACTGGTGAACAGGTGTGAGCGGTGAATGGCTGGCCAGTCACAGGATCTTGCATTTTTTCAGCGTTGCCGTGGTCCGCAATAATTACCATTTCACCATCAATTTCGTGTAATGCAGCTATTACTCGGCCTAAACACTCATCAACTGCTTCTAAGGCGGTAACTGTTTTATCTAATTTACCGGTATGGCCTAACATATCGGGATTAGCAAAGTTGCAGGCGATAAAATCATATTTTTCTGTTTTGATAGCATTTACTAGTTTGTCAGTGACTTCGAACACGCTCATTGTTGGTTGCATATCGTAGGTTGCAACTTTTGGTGATGGCACTAAAATACGCTCTTCGTTGTTAAGTTGTTGCTCTTCGCCGCCATTTAAAAAGTAGGTGACATGGGCATATTTTTCTGTTTCTGCAATCCGTAGTTGAGTGAACCCACTATTTGCTACGACTTCACCTAAAACATTAGTTAGTGCTA
Organism: Gammaproteobacteria bacterium; assembly: GCA_023133095.1. Classification (GTDB taxonomy): domain Bacteria; phylum Pseudomonadota; class Gammaproteobacteria; order UBA9339; family UBA9339; genus JAGLXC01. The sequence continues at coordinate 1,271 of JAGLXC010000194.1, forward strand.
GTGGCGGAAAGGCAACTTTGGTTTTAAGATTTTCAGCATATTGGGTTAAGGTTACATATTCTGTTAGTTTAGGGCAGACTTTGCGGTCAAAGTCGTTAAAGTTTGCATCGGTAAATGCATAGCTTAACTCGCGGCCACGGTCAGCGCGAAAATTCATAAAGATAATTGAGTCGCCATCTGTAATGGTAATTGGTTCGGCAGTTTCTGCATGAATCGCAGTTGGTTGTACAAATTCGTCGCTCTCATCCCGTTCATAGGCTATTTGTAAAGCTTGAGTGGCAGTTTGCGTATGAAATTCAGTTGTGCCCTGGGTTAGCATGTTATAAGCACGTTCAACTCGGTCCCAACGTTTGTCGCGATCCATAGCATAGAAGCGGCCGCCAATCGACGCAATAGCACCAACGCCAACTTCAGTAAAAGTTTGTTCTATCTCATCAATATAGATCTGGGCTGATTTAGGTGGAGTGTCACGGCCATCCAGAAATGCATGCATATAGATTTTTTGTAAGCCTTGTTTTGCTGCTAATTTAATCATGGCTTGAATGTGGCGGGTATGGCTATGGATGCCGCCATCAGATAATAGTCCAAAAATGTGTAGCGCTTTGCCCGCGGCTTTGGTTTTATCTGCCATTTCAGTTAAGACAGGGTTGGTTAAAAATTCACCACTCTCTACTACCATATTAATTCGAGTTAGGTCTTGAGGAGCTAAGCGGCCAGCACCAATATGCAGGTGGCCAACTTCAGAGTTACCCATTTGACCCTCTGGTAATCCGACAGCTAAGCCAGATGCTTGAAGTAAAGTATGTGGATGCTCTTGCCATAGTTTGTCAAAGTTAGGAGTTTTTGCCGCAGCAATTGCATTGCCGGCAGTCTCTTCGCTGTAACCCCAGCCATCTAAAATCATTAGCATAATAGGTTTAGTCATGTTTGTTTCCTCTTAATAAATGTGTAT
>JAGLXC010000195.1 GCA_023133095.1 Gammaproteobacteria bacterium
CTGCAGTATGTCTTAGAAAATAGATTGCATAGTGAATCGCTAAGACACATTGGTAGGCTTATTCTTAATAAAGCAATTGGGCTTGTTGCTAGCTATATTGAGCATGCTGATTGGCAAATGCTGGCTAGAATATTATCTGTTACAAGAGGTGCTATTTTAGCAGAAGATATTATAACATTAAAAACTTTAGTATTAGGAGTGGATTTTGCAGTAGAAGGAGATAAAAAAGCATACATTCTAGCACAAGCAACATTCTCTGATATCATAGCAGCTTCACCTGATTCACTTCAAGAATTTCTTGGTGCTGCCCAAGCATACATAAAGGAGCAAGAGCCAAATTGGCATCATGCAACTCAATATACAATGCTGTTCGCTTTAGCCAAAAATCCTTTGGCTTTTGCTAGTAGCTTACATAAGCATCATAAAGAAAATTTTGAACAAATTAATGCAGCAGTTGAATTGTTAGATGCTATTTTGGCAGATAAAACCGTTAGTCTGGCTTTTAAAGGGATGGTGTATAAGTTGTATGTTGCTTTAAATAACTATCCTAATGCCCAGGGTATTCGACTAAGTTCTTTGCAAGAAGAACAGCACTGGCAAGCTGCAATGAATGCTATAGCTACTATGATGCCGCAAGAAGGTAGTAAGCCTATAGCTTATATTTCTCTTGGTGGTTCACACAGAACAGTTGAAACGGTCTATTTGCTGCCAAGAGTAGTAGAAAATTTATATATAGGTAGTAAATTAAAGCGCAAAAGAGATCCTGGGCACGGTGGAACTCATGTCTCTTTAGTAGACAATTTTTTTAAGCCGACGTTAAGGTTTAAGCCGGATCCAGAATCATTAAATGGATATATGTTTGAGGAATTAGTTAATAGATTGTTGGGTGGTAAAATTACCAGTCGCAGCAGTGTTGGTATCTTACAAGATGGTGATAAAAGGACTGCGGTGGAGATTTCTGAGCATATTGAAGCAGAAACACTGTTGGATGCTCTCAGGCGTCATCCGGAAAAATTGCGCCAGCTAGATATGCGCTCTTTTACCCAGCATCTATTAAGAGTGCTGCTTACAAATCCGGAAGATGATGATGCTAGAGATTATTACCTGGAAGAGTTTGAGCTTCCTGATGGAACAATTAAATATCGTTTGATTCGTAAAGATAACAATCGTGGTCTATTTACAGCTGAACATAGAGGTAGATTGCAGGTTAAGAGTATCATTCTTTGTTTAAATCAAATGACAGAAGAATTGGATCAAGATGTTATTGAAGAGTTTATGGAGCAACAAGGTAACTATTACGAAATTTTCGAGGCTTGGTTAAAAGATGCTAAACAATTTAATATGCTGTTGTGCAGCAAAGATATGTTTTCCGAGGATGAATTTGTAGAGCATTTGCACCGTGAAAACCCTAGTTTATTAGCATTGTATATTTTAGAGGATAAAGCCAGGCAGCTTTTAGATCGTTATGAAAGTTTACAAATGCTATTTAGATTGGGTAAAAAAGAGAGGCGTGCTTTTTTTGGGATTGATCTTGCTGAAGTGTTACAGCCAGATTTAGCTCGTCACTATGAGGAGCAACTTAAGAAAATATCAGATGATCCTACTATTGCTCTTGTTAGATTTAATGCAGCTATTCCAGAGGGGGCATATAGTGCCGGAGTCTCTAGTATGTCTAGTAGGGATGCTATAAGTGCTAGCTTGCAACTTACATCTGGTGTTAGTGAAAAACTTGCAAAACAAATTCGCAAAGGAAAAGTTAGTAGTCCGACTCAAGCCCTAAAAGAGTTAAAAAGGCAAATATATTGGACTAATCATAGAGATGCAATAGCGCGAGCTGTTGTTGCTGGCAGATTGGAAGAGTTACAGGATTTAGCAAAAATGTCAGCACGGAGTCGGCGTTTAATAATTAGAGCCATCAAAAAGTGTCATCCACAACTGTCCGTCAGTTTACAAAAAGGCATTTTGAGAGCTATGCATGGAATACCTTATCGGGTGTTAAAGCTGGATCAGTTTGCAGATGGATTAACAGCCTCTTTGCTAAATAATATTCTAATAGGAGCAGGAAAACATTTGCAAAAACTAAGTTTATGCGGGCACAATCTTTCTGCAGGACTATTGACGACAGATGTCTTTAAAACTTTGGCTGAGAACTGTCCAAATTTAACCTCACTCTATATTTCTCCTGATAGATGTGAGCTAATTATGCATGTAGAGGTTGATAAATATGCAATAGAGTGTTGGTTACGTCGTAATAGAAATACTAGTAATATATTGCTGGTACGCAAAGAAGCTAGTGATGGTAGTTGTAAATACGCTATTTATGGAAAAATTTCTAAATGGGTGTTTGTAGAAGATAGAGAAATAGCGGCAAGCAGTGTTTTATATAAAACCTTAGTAGCATTCTATAATGGCAGTAGGGATATAAAAATAAATGAAACTGATATCTTGGTATTGTCAAAACAGTATTTGGGTAGACGGCATGAATATTTTAAAGAGATAAAAGTTGAAGAGGTTTTTCCTAAGCTGAAGATATTTTTCGTTGAAGGATGTTCTGAATTAACAACTGTTGCAATCAAAGCTCCAGCATTAACTAAGTTAAGCATAAAAAACTGTCCAAGATTGTTGAGTCTAGATGTTTCTAGTAGAGAATTAACAGAAATAGAAATAAAGTATTCCTATATGCTTCAACCAGAATGCTTAGGGGAATTAACGGCTTGTCCTGAAAAGTTGCGATATGTAGTATTAGAGGTTTGTCAGTTAATTGATCCACAAAGATGTAAGTTTTATCGAGAGTTTCCTTATCTGCTGGGAATTTTGCCAAGTTTTTGGCTGCCAAGTACAGTTGCAAAATTGGATCAATCTATAAGAGATACTTTGCATCTTTACTTGCTACATAAAGACACATTGCCAGGTAAAATGAGGCAATTATTGCGCGGCTATATAGAATATATTGTGGCAATACATAAAGACATTTTTTGCAATAAAGAGATGTTGTTTAAAGATGATAAGTTTGTTGATTTGTTAGTAAATTCAGGAATAGATCCGCTTATAATATATTACAATGCATTAGAAAACCGGTTACAAAGAGCTAAGGTTTTGGCAAGAGCTGATATGCTTGAATATGTATTGCAGCATGCTCATGATGAACGCTGTCAATGGTTTGAACATTTAATTTGTTATGAATTGAGCGAACACCCTATGCACCTTTCAATATTAAAATTTTTTTTGCAAACATCTAACAGCTTTTGGAAAAAGATTACAATTATAGATTTTTTGCCAAACTTGAAGAACCAAGATGGTGCTGCTGTTATAGAAATATTACTACCTATGCTAGCCAATCCAATATTTGCAATAAAATACCGCGTTGCGGTGGCATTGTCACATACGCAATATAAAATAGATGGCGATATTAGAGGAGTATTGAATTGTA
>JAGLXC010000196.1 GCA_023133095.1 Gammaproteobacteria bacterium
GGCAATCGGGCCAAACGCGCCTGCGAGATATAGCTTTTGGCTCATGAGGGCTCACTGATCCTCATCTGCTGGGTGTAGCCGGGTCGCGCCAGGGCAACGTCCTGTTGCCTTGGCGCTCAATTTGACTTCCTGTCAAATTGACCCAGCTAAACCTGGCGCAGATTTAGGCTCGCCCTAAATGTCGCCAAAAGCTATATCTCACAAGCTTGGGCGTTTGGCCTGATTGCCGTGTTGTTTTTGGGGTGCTTCCGATCATGTTTGAGGAGGCTGAGAGTAAACCCGTATAACCTGATCTGGGTAATGCCAGCGAAGGGAGGTGTGTTATGATTTCTATTTTCGATTTGTTTGGCGCTGTCTGTAGCTTTACGTCTACTATTTTTTATATGAGAATCAATGTGTTAGCCTGGCCGATCGGTCTTTTGTCTAGCTCTATCAATATTTTTCTCTGTCTTAATAAGGCGCTTTATGGCGATGCTGGTCTACATGGCATCTATCTAATCCTCACCCTTTATGGTTGGTATCAATGGAAATTTGGGGGCCAAAATCATGCGGAGTTGCCAATTAGCACCATATCACGGCAATTATTCAGTAAGCTTATGGTCATTGCGTTAATTGCGATTTTTAGTTTGGTTTTAGTGCTAAAGCACTATACTAATTCGCAGATACCTGTTTGGGATGCCACGACAACTGTGCTAAGCTTGATAGCACAATGGTTAATGTGCCGCAAAATTATCGAGACCTGGGTGCTATGGTTTTTTATCGATGCCATGTATGGAGGTATCTACATTTTCAAAGGCTTGCCATTTCATGGCGGTTTGCAGCTGATCTATGTTGGTATGGCTGTGATTGGGTTTTGGCACTGGAAGATGCAGCAAAATGAAGCAGCTTACCCGCAATCAAGTTGATGAGCTTTGTCGCTCTGCGCAATTACTTAAAGGCACAGCTGAGACGCCTGGGGTTTTTTTGACAGCTGATAACCAGATAATAAAGTTTATCTATAAGGCGAGGGCTTTGCGGCGTATCAGGAATAATGCAGCTAAGTTAGCAAAAATAGATATTCCAAGTTTAATCATAAAATCTGAGTTTCATTATCCAGCGATGAGTTGCTATATTATTGTGTATGATGCGTTTAGCGGAGATACGATAGAAGACATTATTCAGACTGGTAATTCTCAAGTATTACAAAAACTGGCAGCTCTTTTGGCTCGGTTGCATAAAAGGGGCATCTATTTTGCCGATCTAAATTTACATAATATTATTCAGCAAGAGAATGGCGAGCTGGCGCTGATTGATATTGAATCTATAATAATATTGCCAGGCTATTTACCGCTTACTCTTAGCAAACGGGCTCTTAATTGTAGTCGTTTAATTAAGAAGAATTTAAGGTCAATTAGACAATTAGGGTTGGCTAAATTTTTACAGACCTATGTAGAAGCCAATGCTTTTTCCAGGCGACAACAGCTGCAATTTTGTCGGTTGTTAATCAAGCATCTCTATCATAAATATATTAAAATTATGGAGCGAAATAGAGACAAATTAGCCAAACTGGATATTCCTTGCATTGTTCCTGAACTGCAAATTGGTGATCTTAATAGTTGTCAAATAGATATTTTATTTCAGCGGATAGAGGGAACGCCGATTTGGGAGTTGATTCAACAGGGAGATACAGAGGTGTTAGCTAAGCTGGCTAAATTTGTAGCCTATCTGCATCAGCATGGAGTTTATAATCGATGTTGGAGTTTTGGAGGCATTGTTTTGCAACAAAATCGGAAGCTGGTGTTTGTAGATGTCAGGCGGATGAAGATATATAAGCGGCCATTAGGGTTTCGCAAAAGAGCTAAAAATTTAAGGCAACTTATTGAGCAGGAGAAAGATGCGTTTAGGAATTTTGGAATTGAACGTTTTGTTGAGTTTTATTGTGCGGAATCTAAGAAGATGGGAATCCGCAAGATAAAGAAGTTAAAGGCCCTCAGCGGCAGGTGTTAATGCGATGAAAAAGATACAAAAGCTTTCTACAGAAGAGTTTAAAGAGTTATGTCTCAATGCTGAATCTTTACGGGGGCGACCTAAGAAACCTGGAGTGCTGCTTACCCCTGATAATAATGTCATTAAATTTTATTACAGAACTAAAAGCGGTATATCCTGGTCAAGAATATGGCCTCAGTCAGCTAAGTTGGTGCAAAATTCTCTTGATCTTGCCAGGTTGAATATCGCCAGCATGAAGATTATTGATCGGTTTATTGTTCCGTTTAAATCTGCTCACGTAATAATTTATCCCCATGTGGAAGGTTTAGAGGTGGTCAACTATATACGGTTATATCCTGCTTGTAGAGACGATGTTCTAACCAGGTTGGCATCTTTTGTTGCTAAGATACATTCTTTAGGCGTCTCTTTTGCAGATTTGCATCTTAATAATATCATTCAGCAGGAGAATGGTAAGTTCGTTCTTATTGATATTGGAAGCATTAAAGTATTGCAGCGAAAGCTGAAATTAGCAGAGCGTGTGCAGAATTTGTCTGCACTTATGACCCAAGGTGAACTACTGATCTTTGTATCATTTGGTGTCGATAAATTTTTACAAGCCTATTTTCGTGCAAGTACCTTATCGGTACAGCAGCAAAATCAGATATATTTTCTGTTAAGGAAACGGTTTGAGCCGATATGTAAGCAACATCAGCATGATGCGTTAAGGTTGGCTAGATTTAATATGGCTCCAATAATTGTTCCTCGTATTGTTAGTGTAGAGAGCGATGACAGACGCTTTGATGTATTTTCTCCAGTGGTTAAAGGTGCATTGTTAAGTGAGCTCCTAAAAGCTGGAACAGCTACAGCGTTTGATTATTTTGCTAGCTTTATTGCTGATTTGCATAAGCATGGAGTTGTTGTGCGCTCCTGGCATTTTGATAATGTAATGCAGCAGGACAACGGTTGTTTAAATATTATTAATACCCAAAGAAGTGGCAGATCGCTTATAAAATTATATCGTGCGCCACTCTGCTTGCAGCGTCGAGCCCACAATCTTGCGGTTGCAATTAAAAATGAGATCAAGTTATTTAATAAGTTTGGTATTGATCAGTTTGTTCAGTTGTATCTAGAGGCGACTGACTTGCCCGAAGGGCAGCGGGTTAAATTCCATAAATTATTGCAAAGGCAGTTAGCAAAAAAGCTTAAACAGCTATCTTCTTAATAATATCTACAGCAGTATCACAGCCATAAAAGTCATTGGCTTTGCCATAAGCCACGCCATTTTTGCTCCAATTTGTATGTTCATTAGAAATTAACATGTTATGCAGGCAGCGGTTCAGGTTTTTTTGCTGAAATGGTGATGATACTACTAAGCCTGCGTTAGCCTGTTTTACGTGATAGGCAAAGCCGCAGGTGTCTACCGTGAGCACTGGCAGGCCAGCAACAATGGCTTCGAGTAACACCATGCCTGCTGCTTCATAATAGGCAGGATGAAGCAATAGATCAGCAGCCAATAGTAGCTCGCGAATATTATCATGGGTTCCAAGAAAGGTAACATGTTTACTTATTCCTAAGCGTCTTGCCTGGAGCTTGTAAAATGTCTCATTGCCCTGGCCTGCAATCCA
>JAGLXC010000197.1 GCA_023133095.1 Gammaproteobacteria bacterium
TTACGCCCGAGGTATTCTGCGAAGGCAGATAAATTACCCCATCAATCCTGATATGGTCTGCCGCAAAGGCAATATCTTATCTCACATTAAATGCATAAGCGCATGATGCATAAATGTACGATACACTAATGCATCATTGTAAATGAGAGCAACCGCATGAAACCAAGACAACTCTTTCCACTAGGCTAGGACTGTGGATTTATATCATAATTCGCGAAGCCCCAAAGGGGCGTAAGGGATAGCCCAAGGCAACGCCTTGGGAATTATGTAAAATAATATATTTGAGCCCTGAAGGGGCGAAATAATCATTAATCCCACATATACCGTTCATCCCATGTCTCATGTCCAGACCTGAACGTCCCGCCTACTAAGCCGCCGCTGCGCATATCTGAGTTATACCACCAAAGTCCTTCTCATTTATAGCATGCCATAAATCATATTGATTCTGTAAATTTAACCAATATTCGGGAGTCGATTTAAAAGCTCTGGATAACCGTATAGCCATCTCAACACTTACACCAATATGGCAATTAACCAGTTCCGACAAAGTTTGTCTACTAATATGTAACGCAAATGCTGCCTCTGTAATATTTATCCCTAAAGGCTCAATATACATCTCTCGTAAAATCACTCCTGGGTGCGGTGGATTATGCATTTTCATCTTATTTCCTCCTTAATGATAATCTTCATAGTTAACTATATATACGTCACCAGCCCTAAACTGGAAGGTTATTCGCCAATTTCCACTAACTGTAACTGAATAATCACTTTTCCGTTCTCCCTTAAGTTTGTGCAACCGTAAGCCCGGAGCATCTATATCTTTCACAAACACGGCAGCATCTAACATTGCCAGAACCAATCTTATTTTTTTGCTATGATTTTTATTTATTCCTCTAGCAGCACCAGTTTTAAAAAATCCTTCCAGCCCTTTGTGCTTAAAGCTTTTAATCATTGACAATCATTCTCTATCTCCTAGAACGAAAGACTAACAGATTTAATGGCCTCTGTCAAGCGTCATGCGACATACGACAACAAAAAGACAAAGGCTGGACCAGCTCACCTAGGCCAATCCAGCCTCAAGTATAAGTTACTGCAAAGTCAAGAATTGACCCCGCGCGTCTTTTATGATGCATTATTGCATGCTGCATCAATGCATGATACAATGATGCATCAACTTAAATGAGACCAATCGCATGAAACCAAGACAATTTTTCCCACTAGGCAAGGCCTACGGTAACGCCTTTTGCAACAGGACCGAAGAAAACAAGAGATTGATCGGCAATATAGAAAATTGCAAACACACCTTTTTAATAGCTCCTCGCCGCTACGGAAAATCAAGCTTATGTGAAAAAGCATTCGAATCAATTAGCATTTCACATTCACAGCTGGATTTCCACTTGGCTCTATCACAAAAAGATGTAGAAACAATTATCATCAATGGCATTGTTAGCCTAATTGGAACAGCAATAGGTCCGGCCGAAAAACTTACCTCCATTATAAAGAGATATACCAAAAAGCTTCAACCTAAATTTAGCATAGGCACAACTGGATTTAAACTTGAGCTAGATTTAACCCTTGATAGCTTACCATCAGAAACTATAGCAGAAGCGCTGCTTTTACTTGACCATTTATTAAAAGAAAAACAGAAACAAGCTGTTTTATTATTGGATGAATTTCAAGAAATCGGAAACATTGAA
>JAGLXC010000198.1 GCA_023133095.1 Gammaproteobacteria bacterium
GTAGCTGAAGCTATAGAAAAAAGAGACCAAGGGGCTTTAAAGTCTGCTTTAGCTGCTGCAAGCAAAGCATTATCTAGTCCTGGAACTTACGGTTGCGTTGGCGCATTAGGTAATGCAATAGGCTTTCCTGGTGCTGCTCAAATGTTTCTAATTGCTTTTACTATGGGTACAGCTGCAAATACAAAAGCTCTGTATGATTCTATTGGCAACTCTGCCGTATCAAAAGAACAAAAGGTAAAATTCCTCTTTGATGCCGCAATAAATGGGCTTCAGGCTATCGGTTGTGTCTTTGGCTTAGATGCTATAGGCATGGGAGATACTAACCCAGCCGCTAATCCTGACGCAAATACACAACAATGGCTTATGACAGCATGTTCTGCTGGAGCTTTGGCAGGTGCATTATGGGAAGTTGGCGAAGCTGTAAAACCTACTGTAGACGCTATGCGTAACCTGGGTGTATTTGGAAAACCAAAAGCAGGTCAGGCAAATGCTCCAACAGAAACAACTAATCTTTTAGCTGGCGCACCTGCGCCTACGCAAGAGGTATAGTCAACGCTATACTCAGAGATAACTGAACTTATGCCAGACGGTTGTACCTCGCAATATGCAAAATACAATCGTCTGGCCTTTAATAAACAAAAGGTAAATGCCATGAATAATAGAGAACAATTAACAACTATTTATGGCTCCTATTTTAATGCAGCTAAAGCAGCAAATAGTAAAGTTGATTACATATATTTACTAGGCTTAATTGCAGAATATCTAACTGTAGCAGAACGATATAAACAAGAGAATCCTGCTGAGGCAAAAGAAGACACAAGTGTACAACAACAAGAGCAATACCTATCATCAAAAGCTCTTCCTATCTTATTCCAACGCTTAGCCATAATAGAGCTCTCAGCACAAGGCATTCCAGCCCCCTCTCCTTTGCAAAAACAAAAAGAGGTTTGGAAACAAGAGATAACGTTCTTATTTCAGAGAAAAAACGTTATCAATCCAGAACAGATAGATAGCTTTAGACAAGAACTAGATGACCTATGGCAATTAACCTTCAAAAAACAAGAAATTCAAGCCAAACGATATGCAGGGACATTTCAAGCTACCACAAAAATCATCTCCTGCACCTTCGCATGGTGTGGATTAATGCAATTAATCAAGCTAATGAGCCGCTTTGTTGTAGCAGAAGGTTCTACAGCCATACAGGACTTTGATAATAGCACTGCGCTCTACGCGCCTTATTTGATTTTTGCTCTTGGCATATTTATGTACTTCTATGGTGGCAATAGAGTATTCAATCAGGCCTGTAATGAAACTGAACAAGCAAATCTAGATGTTCCAGAAATAATCTCAGTAACCACTTTTGAAAAGATGCTAGCAGATCTGAAAGGTGAAACAAGAAGTGTCTTAAGTCAACAAATAGCTAGCCTAAAAGATAACTTAGAGCATAGAGGTGTTAAAACTTTTATAGAAGACGCCCTAACAGCAGGAACAACATGCGCTGCTTACTCACTTTTATATACAAATACTCCACGATTGCTTTATATGATTTTAGCTAGCGTAGTATCTAAGAGTGACTTACCTAACAAAACAGCTCTATGTGCCGCCAGGTTTTTTCTCCCTGCTGCACCACATCTTCCTGGAGAACCATATTTACAGCAAGATAATAGCAATCCAGAGATACATGCCCAAGCCGAGCCTGACGAAGCTGCTACTCCAGCTGCCGCAGCCCAACCCTAAATCTCGCAAAAAAAGAATAAATCCCAAACAACAATCGCATTAATTTGACTTATCCGGTCCTCATCCTTATATTAGAATTTTCAGATTTAGAATTTTCGTATAAGGAGAACAACCATGCAATGCTATAGAACTCTTGCTACTGTAGGTTTAGCACTGATTTTCAGCCTTAGCTGCCTTACTGCAAACGCGCAAGTACCGCCGAATTACCCAAATAGCAATAATGATTGGGGCACCCAGGTGAATCCAGCGCCCCTCCCTGCACATAAAGCTGCAAAACAAGAGGGCACTAATCCTTATGTTAAATCTGGCCCTGAACTGGGTTTGGATTTGGGGTATGGATATTTAAATACGCCAGCAGATGATATGTTCCGTGACACTAATATTAACATTCCCATACCAGAGCAACCAGATGTAACACTCAAAACTGCCACCTCCTCCAATCATACCTTGGGAGGATTTGTTTGGGGAGTGCATGGCGGCTATAATTTTGCCGTTTCCACAAATACCTTACTGGGATTTGA
>JAGLXC010000199.1 GCA_023133095.1 Gammaproteobacteria bacterium
GGTCAGGTCTGGACATGAGACATCTCGACGCCTCACGTATCTTTTATTATTGCAACTAACGAGATGTCTCATGTCCAGACCTGACCCCATGCAAAATACTTTGAATCTTATTTTCAGTTAAGCGTTTTTGGTCAGTTTTGGCTGCCTGTTTTGATGAGTATGGGCCGATGTTTACGCGATTTAACTTTTGTCCTTGCACTTTGATTTGATCAATATAGACATCAAAGCCCAGCAAGGCTAACTCTGCTTTTAGATGATCAGCAGCATCTGCATCTTTAACTGCCGCAACTTGCAAGAAGTATTGTTTGCCATTGATTTTAGGGGTTAATTTAGCAACGTTAACCTGCTCTTTTGGTAGAAGAGTATAAAAATAGAACTTTGGTTTTTGTTTGATGGTATTGTTTTTTACATGCGTTGCTTTTACTTTTACCGGGATTTTGCTAACTGCTGCGATTTTAGGTTTTGTTGCATGATGACTCACCGCAACCAGGCAAAGAATAAAGATTGCAATGAGGAATATGGTTAAAAGCCATAGTTTCCAGTGTGAGAATGAGGGCTTTTTATTTTTACCGCGCCTTGTTGTATGGGTAACCCTGGCCTTGGTTTTATATTTAGAACCACGTGATGATGGTTTTTTACGCGATTTTTGTTTGGCGTAATCTCTAGGCATTAAAACGTTTTCCTGGCTTAAATAGCTCTTGTTTTGAGTTTAATATTGCTACTGTCGGTAGTATTTTACCTCCTGGCAACTGTAATTCAAGTAAACGTAAAATACCAGCTCCAGTTGCAACATCAATCCCATTTTTGTCAGCATTTATAATAGTGCCTGGAGGCGCTGAGTTAGTAGAGTCACTCAGTGGTGTAGCTCTCCATATGCGGACTATTAATTGATCTATATTTGCAAAAGCAATAGGCCATGGGTTAAATGCACGAACCATTTGATCTAGCTCTAGCGCAGTTAAATTCCAATCAATGGCAGCCTCTGCTTTAGTGATTTTTTTGGCATAAGAGCTTTGCGTGTCATCTTGTGGAGTAGGATTTGTATTTGAAGTTGCTATCTCCTGTAATACCTCAAGCAATAATTTAGTCCCTATAGCGGCCAGTTTGGCTTGAAGGAGAGTTGTAGTATCTGTTGCAGCTATGGTAATTGAGCTCTGTTTTAAAATGTCTCCAGTATCCCAGCCCTCATCGACCTGCATAATGGTAACGCCTGTCTCTATATCTCCTGCCAAAATAGTGCGTTGGACTGGAGCGGCTCCTCTCCAGCGCGGTAATAGTGATGGATGTACGTTAATGCAGCCATATTTAAAAACGCCAAGTATCTCTTTTGGCAGTAAAAGACCGTAAGCCGCATCAACCATAATATCAGCAGATAGTTGCTGAATGGTTTGCAGAGCCTCTTCATTTTTGAGCGTTTCTGGTTGGTAGAGTGGCAGTTCATGCTGTAATGCCAGCTGTTTTATGGGGCTTTGGGCTAGTTTTTGACCTCTACCTGCTGGCCGGTCTGGTTGGGTATATACAGCACAAATAGTGTGAGGCGAAGCAATTAGATGCTCTAATACTGGAACTGCAAATTCAGAGGTTCCAACAAAGACAATGCGAAGTGGAGCGCTAATTGCGGCCATAAATATCTTCTAAACGTTCAATATCATCTTCACCCAAATAGGAGCCAATTTGCACCTCAATAATTGCAGCTGGGCTATTGGTTTGGTTTTCAAGCCGGTGAGCTGACTCTTTAGGGATATAAACAGCCTCATTTACTTTATAGCTTTTCTTGGTTGCGTCGACTGTAATGGTCAGCTCGCCCTCAATAACAACCCAATGCTCACTCCGTTTAAAGTGTTTTTGTAAAGAGAGCTGGCCGCCGGGGTTTACTGTAATGATTTTGACTTGATAACCATTACCTAGCTCAAGGGTTTTATAGGTTCCCCAGGGCCGTTCATAAATTTTACCAGTTATATTTGATTGCATAAGTTTCCCCAATTAAGACGGTACATGAAGAGCCTGTTCTGCTAAAGCAAAGGCGCCACATACACCAGAATTATGGCCTAAACCTGGAGCCACAATATAGTTGTCTATATCTTCCAGAATAGAGTCATGTTTAATGTAATTATTTAGGAACTCTAAGGTTTTTTCTCGTACCATTTGTAATAGTCCCTTTTTTTGCATGACACCACCGCCAATAATTATTTTTTGTGGCGAGATTGTCATAACGCAATTAGCCATAGCATAACCCAGATATTTTGCCTCTAAATCCCATGCTTCATGTCCATCTGGTAGATCTACAGCTGATTTTACTCCCCAGCGCTCCATTAAGGCAGGGCCAGATGCCAGGCCTTCTAAGCAGTCACCATGAAAAGGGCAGATGCCAGCGAAAGGGTCGTGGACGGTATCGTGTGGGATAAAGGTGTGTCCCATCTCAGGATGGATTAAACCATGCATCATTTTGCCGTAGAGTATTCCGCCAGCGCCAATACCTGTGCCAACTGTCCAATAGACTAAGCTGTCAACGCCTTTTCCATTACCCCAACGGGCTTCGCCAATAGCTGCGCCATTAACATCAGTATCAAAACCAATAGGTAGATTCAGCGCTGCTTTAAGGGTACCAACAAAATCAAATTGATCCCAACCTGATTTTGGTGCAGTAGTGATATAACCATAAGTTGGTGATTTAATATCTAGGTCTACTGGCCCAAAAGAGGATATGCCAATAGCAGCTAAAGGAGTTTTAGCATGAATTTGCTGAAAAAAATCAATTACTTTCGGCATCGTGTCTTCAGGCACTGTAGTGTCAATACGTGCTCTTTCGAGAATTTTTCCTGTGTTATCACCAATAGCACAGACAAATTTTGTGCCGCCTGCTTCAATACCACCATATAGTTGCATAATTATTTACCTCACTTTATTTACTATTAATTACTGTTAACTTTAAGTATGAAAGACTGAGCTATAACCTAATATTGCGATAGATAGAACTAAACCCAATAGGCCAAGCCATAGAGTATGTTTTACTTTTATACTGCAGCCGCTCCATTCTCCAGAGCGCCAGCCCCAGAAGGTAGAAACAAGAATAATTAAGACCATAAATAGTGGCCAACCAACTAGCGGTCCTAATGCGCCAATAATATGCGATGCTTTACTATAGAAGAATACTGAGCCGATATAAAATATGCTCATGAATATAGCAAAAAGATAGTATATTCCAGTGCCTTTAGCGCTAAATTTGTTAAATGATTTGTTTTTATGCATTAAATATAGCATGTAAAGGGCATAAGGGATAAATGCGCAAGTTAGAAATCCAGGCCACATAATATTTGCTGCCCCCATTTTGGTGGCGCCTAAATGAATCGCATATTGCTGCATTTGCGCGGTAAATGAAAAGGAGAGGTTTTGCCCAGCAGATGATAAGCCAGCAACAATAGCTAATATTACGCCTAAGCCATATAGCCGTTTTTGTTTATCTTCTGGACTTCTAAGTTCATGTTTCTCTTTATCATGCAAATTGCCGGCATAATTAGAGAGAATTAGGCCAATGACAGCCAAGATACAGGCGCTTAAAGTAATTAAACCAAAAGGGGTCATGATTTGCTGGGGGTGTTGGATTGCTAACGGCAGAGAAAAACCTAAAAAAATACTTAAGCCAAGGTTGATGACAAAGCCTAAGCTAAAGCCAATTAGGTTGAGCGATAGAGCAAAACAGCATTGACCTACACCAAATAGCAGGCCGCCTAGTATCATAACTAAGATCATAAGCGGAGGAGTATTGCTATAGACTGTAAAAATTTGGGGTGCTAAAAAAAACATGATTACCCATGGTAATATCAAGAATGTCCAGACAACATATTGGAGCCAGATGTTTTCAAAATTCCATTTGCTAACATGCTTTGTAGGCAGCGCAAAAGAGCCATTCATAATGCCGGCAACTACAATTAACGCAAAAGCGGCTAATGTACTCATATTCATAGAGATTTCCTCTTCAAGGTGAACTTAACTTAGGATGATTATACAACTACTCGGACCCGGGTCCTAGGATTTTTTGTATGCTTTTCGCGATTGGATTAGGGTGCCCGCAAGGGGTGTCCCTACAATTACATTTTGAGCAAGATTTTTTTGATTTTTTTGTCAACCATTTTGCGTTTTAAAGAGGATAGATGGTCAAGATAGATAATGCCATTTAAATGGTCTATTTCATGTTGGACGCAGCGAGAAAAAAAGCCTTCGGCAGCAATTTCCAGGAGGGTTCCATCGCGGTCTAGAGCGGTAAAGGTTATTCTGTCAGGACGGGCAACTTTGCCTGATATGTTATAGTCAGGGTAGACAGACATACATGCCTCTACATAGTTACTTTTTCCTTCGGTTACTGTGATAACAGGATTAATTAAACAAAAAGGTTGTTTATTTGTGGATGACTCATCAATTACTGTGATACGCGGCGGGTTTTGTAGATTTAATTGTGTAGCTGAAAGGCCAGCGCAGTTTGGGGTTTTATACAGAGTTTCAAACATATCATCGATGATTTTTTTGATCTGAGGGTCTTTGACATCAGTAACAGGGGTAGCTTTCGTACGTAAGCGTAAATCCGGGTATTGTAATATCTCTAATATGGCCATATAGTTTAAGTATAACATATGAAACAAAATAAATTACATTGTTGGTTAGCTTTATTGCGCACTCCGGGCGTTGGACCTAATCGTGGGCGTGATTTGTTGGCAGCTTTTGCTGATGCCGTAGATATTTTTGCGGCGTCTCCAGCAAGTTTAGCAGCTGTTGGCCTGACGCAGGCCAGCATTTCGGCAATTAAAAACCCACCATGGGACCTGATAAAGCAAGATGTAGCCTGGCTCAAGCAGACGCAGCATTATTTGATTACTATTGATGATGATCTTTATCCACCGTTACTAAAAGAGATTGCTGATCCGCCTTTGGCACTTTTTGTGGCTGGAGATCCTAATTTGTTAAATACAACTCAATTGGCTGTTGTTGGTAGCCGTAACCCTAGCCATACAGGTAAGGAAAATGCTCATAGCTTTGCTAAAGCCCTAAGTTGTGCCGGACTTACAGTAACGAGTGGTTTGGCATTAGGGATTGATGCTGCCAGCCATCAAGGGGCCCTGGCGGCTTGCGGTAAGACTATTGCTGTGTTGGGCACAGATTTGACTAACATATATCCAGATAATAATAGAGCATTGGCTTCTGAGATTATTCAGCAGGGCGGAGCGCTGGTTTCTGAGTATTCACTGCATATGCC
>JAGLXC010000002.1 GCA_023133095.1 Gammaproteobacteria bacterium
GTCGGCGGTACTTTAGTAGAAAATCTGGTCGGTGAAAAGCATGATATCACAGTTGTTGATCTTGATGATTTATATTTAAAAGAGTTAAAAGAACGCATTGATATTGGCACTGTTACAGGTCATGCAGCTTATCCTGATGTACTGCGCGAAGCAGGTGCGGCCGATGCTGATATGATAATTGCAGTTACAGATAGCGATGAAATCAATATGACCGCCTGTCAAATTGCCTATCTCCTCTTTGACACCCCAACTAAAATTGCTCGGATTCGCTCTCCAGAATATTTTGACTGCAAAGAGTTATTTGGTGATGACAAACTACATATTGATGTATTTATTAATCCAGAGCAACTGGTTACTGACTATATTAAAGAGCTAATTGAACATCCCGGAGCACTGCAGGTATTAAATTTTGCTGGTGGCAAAGTAAAACTAGTTGCAGTACAGCCACACTATGGTGGTTTTTTAGTAGGCAAAAAACTCTCATCTTTACGGGAACACTTTCCTGACACTCCTGTACGAGTTGCGGCTATCTTCAGACAGGATCATCTCATAGAGCTAACAGGCTCAACCCTGATTGAAGTAGGTGATGAAATATTTTTTATTACTGCAGCTACAGACATTCAACCAATAATGCAAGGATTACGCCGGGTTGTTGAACCATACAAAACAGTTATGTTGGCTGGCGGCGGCAATATTGGTCTGCGCACTGCGCAAACTTTAGAAGAGAGCTATCATGTAAAGCTTATTGACCACAATGAAAAACGCTGCAAACTACTATCAGAACGGCTAGACAAAACCACGGTACTGCTTGGCAATGCTTCTGATAAAGAGCTATTAATGAGCGAAAATGTCGAGAGCACTGATGTTTTTTGCGCGGTAACAGATGATGATGAAGTAAACATTATGGCTTGTATGCAAGCCAAACGTTTAGGCGTGCGTCAAACAATGGCTTTAATTACCAGAACTGCCTATGTTGATCTGATTGAAGGTAGTGGAATCAATATTGCTATCTCACCGCAATTGGCTAGTATCAGCAGCATTTTGGCCTATCTCCGTCGCGGCGATGTTGTTAATGTACACTCTTTGCGCCGCGGAGCTGCTGAAGCTATTGAAGCTGTAGCCCATGGTGACAAAAAAACTTCAAAAGTTGTGGGGCGTACTTTAGCAGAGATAAAACTACCGCGTTGTACAACAATTGGAGCGATCATTAGAGATGATCAAGTCATTATTCCACACCATGACACAGCAATAGAGTCACAAGATCATGTGATACTATTTGTAGCAGACAAAAAATATATTCGCGATGTAGAAAAACTATTCCAGGTGGCAGTAACATTTTTTTAAGGGATTAACTTAATTATGCAAACTTCAGTTATCTTTCGAATCCTTGGCCTCCTATTAATGATGTTTAGCTTTAGCATGCTACCGCCAATCGCGATAAATTGGTACTACCATGATGGAGCAAGTTATCCATTTTTATTAGCCTTTGCGCTCACTTTTATTACCGGGTTAATCTGTTGGTTTCCATTACGCCATAAACATGCTGAACTAAAAATTCGGGATGGCTTTCTAGTTGTTGTTCTTTTTTGGCTAGTATTATCATTTTTTGGTGCCTTGCCATTTTTATTTGATCACCTGCACGGCATAACCTTCACTAACGCCATCTTCGAATCAATTTCTGGTTTAACCACAACTGGCGCTAATGTATTTCACAATTTAGCTGCTATGCCGCATGACATTCTCTTTTATCGACAACAACTACATCTTTTAGGCGGCATGGGAATTATTGTTTTAGCTGTAGCGATTTTGCCTATGTTAGGTGTTGGTGGTATGCAGTTATATCGCGCAGAAACCCCAGGACCAATCAAAGATGCCAAATTGACACCTCGAATTACTGAAACCGCCAAAACTTTGTGGTATATCTATTTAACTTTAATTGCAATTTGCGGACTCTCCTATTGGTTAGCAGGCATGAGCCCGTTTGATGCTGTTTGCGAATCTTTTAGCACAATCTCAACTGGCGGTTTTTCACCCCATGATGCAAGCTTGGCCTATTATCACAGTAACACCATTGATCTTATTTGTTCTCTATTTATGCTACTAAGCGCGGTTAATTTCGGATTACACTTTGCTGCACTACAAAGTCGCAGCGTAAAAACCTATTGGAAAAATTCAGAATTTCGTGTCTATATTCTTGTCTGGCTGATCGCTGTAATTGCAGTGGTAACAACACTAATTTGCCACCACACCTACCAACACATAAGCGATGATATCGTAAAGGGAATCACCAACACCACATCGCTATCAGCAACAGCGGGTTACAGTGACGGCAATTTTGGAGCCTGGCCAACCTTTGTGCCATTTCTAATTATGTTTATGGCCTTAGTTGGTGGTTGCGCTGGCTCAACCGCCGGCGGCCTAAAAATAATCCGACTAGCCATAATGTCAAAACAGGCCAAACGCGAATTAATGCGTTTGCTGCACCCTAAAGCTATCTTTAGCATTAAACTTGGTGGCCGCACCTTGCCGGAACAAATTGTGCAAGCAGTATTAGGTTTTGTTGCGATCTATATCCTGATCTATGTAGTGTTATTAATGCTAACTTTAGCTACTGGCACAGATATTACAACTGCTTATGGCGCTTTATCTGCTTGTATTACTAATGCAGGAGCAGGCATTGGCAAAGTATCTGAAAATTTTGACACGCTTAACATTGCCAGCAAATGGTTAATGATAGTTGCTATGTTTGTCGGCCGTTTGGAATTTTTAACCGTTTTAGTGCTATTTACCCCTGCATTCTGGAGAAAATAATCATGCGAGCAAAAAAGTATATACTCAAAGCGATTAGCTTTTAGGCAAGACGCCACGTTTGTGAGCAACCGGAGTTTATATATAATAAATGAGGATTGCGAACGAACGCAGGCAACACAGCATAAAACCTAATCTCGAAGAGTATAACTATGCGCAGCATCAACCTCCAACACCAAATCAGCCCTAGCTGGCATCTCTTTTAGTATTGCTTCGGTCAGACGCTGATAATGCGCTACAAACCGGGCTATCTCACTCTTATTCATGGCTGGATGATTGGTCTTGCGCGCCAGCTCCTCCTCCTGCTGCAATCTATGTTGATGGACTAAAGAAAAGTCAGTTACTTTCAGCATGATCAGCATATCCAGCAAGCCAAATAACTTCTGATATCCAATCGCTAAGACATTATTGCTACAAGTTCGCCAAATTGCCTCTGAATCCTCTTTGGCCTCTAAGCTATTTATTGCCTCAATTAACTCTGCTGCTGTTTGTGGTTTTGCCCCCACACACCAGCCCTCAAGAATTACTATATCAACTTTGCCGTTAAC
>JAGLXC010000020.1 GCA_023133095.1 Gammaproteobacteria bacterium
AAAAATGGAGTAACAACTAGTCGAATTTTATCTAATACTAGGCATGCTAATTTAATTCGCCTGCGCGATAAAGATGGTTACGAGTTTTGGCTTGCGTTTGATAACTTTTATGTTATTACTAAATATAATAATAGCATCCAATATGCTATGGCAGTCTATCAATTAGCACAACAACTGCAAACAGGCTATTCGTGGAGTTAAAGGCTAAATTGCAAACAGCACTGCAGCTACATCAAACAGGCGAAGCGCTACAAGCCGAAAAACTATATCGAGAAATCCTGCAAATAGAGCCAGATCATGCTGATGTTTTGCATTTTTTAGGGATTTTAAAGGCACAACAAAGTAACTTTGAGACAGCAAAAGAGCTATTAACTAAAGCAGTTAAATTAGAGCCAGAATCAGCATCCTTCCATAATAGTCTGGCTAACACCCTAAAAAATATTGGTCAGCTAAAACAAGCTATTAGCCACTACAAAATAGCACTTAAATTAGAGCCTAATTATGCTACAGCCTATAATAATTTAGCTAATATTTTCCTAATACAGCAAAACTTAACTAAAGCGAAAACCTATTATCTAAAAGCGCTGGAAAATAATCCAGAATATATTGATGCTAACTACAATGTAGCCATAATTTTACGCAAACAAAATAAAGACAATGAAGCTCTAGAGTGTCTTGATAAAATTTTAGCATTAAAAAACAATCACGCAGCAGCTCACAATCAAAAAGCTGAAATAAAGCACCAACAAGGAGAGTTCGAGCTAGCTTTACATCACTATAAAGAGTGCTTAAAACTTGATCCATTGAATCCTGAACTCTTTCATAACATTGGTGCAATTTTTATTGAGCAAGGAAATCCAACTGCCGCATTAAAATACTATCTGCGTCTTTTGCAGATAGCTCCTGATTTTGATATCTATTATAATTTAGGAGTGATTTATATGTATCAAGGTCGCCCTAGCGATGCGATCTTATACTTTAAAAAGGCCTTGCAGCAAAACCCAGATCACTTTGCAACACATTCTAATCTTGGCGCTATCTACCTAAAAGCTGAAGATTATAACAATGCCATACTACACTACAAAATAGCGTTAAAACTAGAACCTAAAAATAGTGAAATAACCTATATTTTAAATGCGATAACAGAAGAGCAAACACCTGCAGCCGCGCCCAAAGAATATATTAAAAACCTGTTTGATCAATATGCACCTAACTTTGACCAGCATTTAACTGCCATGCTTGATTATAAAGCTCCTGAACTTCTTTATGATGCCGTAGCCAAAAACAAAGATGAAATAACAGCCACCTGGAAAGTATTAGACTTGGGCTGTGGCACAGGATTAGCAGGCGCAAAATTTCGTCCCTTAGCTAAACAGTTAATTGGAGTTGATCTCTCTGAAAAGATGATTGCCGTTGCCAGAGAGAAAAACATCTATGATGTACTGCATGTTGCTGATATAGAAAAAATCCTCCGCCAATATCATAATCTTGATCTTATTATTGCAGCTGATACTTTAGTTTACATTGGCAAACTCGATAAAATCTTTGCTCTATGTAAAAGAGCCCTAAAAAATAGTGGCATTTTTGCTTTTACAATTGAAGCAACCGACAAATATCCATATACCCTACAAAAAAGCGCGCGCTTCGCTCATCACCAACAATATATTGAAGAGTTGGCTACGCAAAATGGACTTAATATAACCTGT
>JAGLXC010000200.1 GCA_023133095.1 Gammaproteobacteria bacterium
AATCGTAATAACCACTGCGTGATACTCCCAATGTTTTGCTCATAAGGCTAATATCATATGTGTCTTTGTTTAGATTCATCCAGGCGTACTTTACTGAGCTTCGTTCGCAAAGTACGCCGCGGCTTTTTTTAATATATCTCGCTCCTGCTTTAAGCGCGCAACTTGTTTCTTTAGCTGCTTGATTTCTTCGGCTTGACTTGGCTCTGATTGTTGACTATCGATAGCGTCAGCTTTTCTACAATATTTTGCAACCCAGCTATGCAATGTATTAACATTTACCCCTAGATCTTTTGCCGTTTGCACCATTGTTTGTCCCGAGCTTACTGCTAATTTTGCTGATGACTGCTTAAACTCCTGATCATAATTATTAATTTTACTCATAATAGTTTTCCTCCTATTGGTTCAGTTTAATCTATGTGTCCGGTTTAGTGTAGCCATATCATACGAGCAGCGCGGAATAATATAGTTCGTGTTATTAATACAGAACAGGTTAGAGCCTATTGGTTAATAGGTAGAGATATAGTGGAAGAAGAGCAAGCAGGCAAGGAAAGGGCTGATTATGGCTCCTATTTACTACAAGAAATTTCAAGGAGACTGGCTCAAGAATTTGGCAAAGGTTTTGGGCTGACTACTATAAAATATATAAGGCGCTTTTATTTAACCTATCCGGCAATTCGTCACGAGGTTAGTGACGAATTCCAACCTCCTGATTTTAAAGAAAATTTATGCTGGACACATTATCGCTTACTAATGCAAGTTGCTAATAAATATGCTAGAGCATTTTATGAAGTGGAAACTAGTAATAGCAATTGGTCCACAACCGAATTAGATAGACAAATCTGTAGTTTTCTCTTTGAAAGATTAGCACATAGTAAAGATAAAAAAGGTTTGATGGATATGGTGCGTAAAGGGCAGGAAATATTAAAGCCTGAAGATGCTATTAAGGAGCCATTGATATTTGAGTTTCTTGGTTGGCCAGAAACACATAAATTGGTTGAGTCAGACCTAGAGGAAGCATTAATTAATAAGTTAGAAAAGTTTTTAAGGGAGCTTGGGCGGGGATTTACTTTTGTAGCAAGACAACAAAGATTAACTATTGATGGAAATCATTTTTGGGTTGATTTGGTTATGTACCATTCTGTTTTGAAAGCATTCGTGCTGATTGACTTAAAAATTAAGCCATTAAAGCACAGTGATTTAGGGCAGATGCAGTTATATAGAAATTACTACGATATGGAGTGCAGAAGTGAAGGAGATAATCCAACTATTGGTTTAATTTTATGCCCAAAGCATAGTAAAAAAATGGTACAGTATTTTTTGGGAGATAGTGATAAGCCGATATTTGCCAGTAAGTATAGACTGACTTTACCAACAGAAGAAGAGCTAGAAGAAGAGCTTAAAAAAGAGATACAGGAATTCAATAGAAATAAGTTGAGGTTAAAAGAATAGTGCTTATATTCAGGTAGAATAGATAGCTGGACTATGACAGCAGGTAAAAAACTTCGGATACTAGGGGTAGCAGGCCCATTCGTGGCAAAATTTACGGTTTGTCCACTTCATTAGTGTCAAATTGAAGTCTTAGGCGTTGTTTAGATTGTGTCAATTATTTGTAATTCAGACCTTAGTCTGACATGTCTTCCTCTAGTCACCTGACATCAGGTTAGGGTATACTCTAAAATGACATTTGCAAGGCAAGTCCAAACCAAACTTTGCCACGTGCTACCCATAACTAGCATCATGGGGATTTTAGAGATAAATAATTAATAGGAGAATATTGGCATGTTTGACAACAAACGATTACCGCTAAAAGATGTATTTTTATCAGCTCTTAAAGAAATATCTGACCCAGATAACAGGTATATGAAATATCTGACAGACTTTCTTACAGGAAAAGAAAAAGAATTATCAGATCCAAATATGAATTTCCCTTATTTCTTAAAAAAAAATAAAGAGATGCTTGACGCATTCAGCTCTTTAACCGGTTATGCAGCAGCAGAGATTATAAACAAAATCTTAATGATGGAATCAGATCCCCAGATTGACATGACTTCTTTTATACTCCAAGTATACGGTGAAGCTAAAAATGCAACAGATTACTCCTTACAGAAAATGATAGAAATGGTGTTTGACCCTAATATAATTGCGCTTAAAATTGAGGGCGCCAAGCCAGAAGAACTGCTGCAAGTAAATTGTGATGGTGATACTCTAGTGCATCTGGTTGTTCGCGTTCCTAAATTTAAATATCTGTCTGAAGATGAAAGATATTCTGTAAAGCCTTATGACAAAGATGCAAGATATTTTGCTACAGCAAACAGAAAAGAAACTACCAAAGATCCTTATAAAAGCGCAGACAAACTTGTGATATTAAAAAAAATTTTTGGTGATGGGGATTGGCATGGCATAGATGTTAATTTGAAGAATAACGAGAAATGTACTCCTTTAGATATGGCTATGGGGTATGATTCTGTTACTGTCAAGCTCGATACTATTGATGCCACAGTAGTGAGATTTTTGTTGGAAAATGGAGCGAATCCCGATAAAGGTATGATGCCGAAGAAAAAAATCATAGCTTTATTGCAGGAAAAACTTAGGCGATATAATCCATCTTTCGGGGTATTGTTTGACACGAGTGATATAGAAAAATGTATTAGTATAGTCGAACAAAAACAAACAAACACTTCTTTACCAACACCCAAATAACGGGGTAAACCGTGATACGTGCTTAGAATTGCAGAAACTATCCTACCAGCCGGTCTACTTGACCTTAGGATGATAGAGGACATATGAACGTTTACGATTTTAGAGCAGTTTTGAACCTCAAACCGTAAATTTTGACACGGATGGGCCTGATACCCCAAATAGAGGCGTCAACTATCCTGACACATAGGGTCAATTAAAACACAATAAGGGATCG
>JAGLXC010000201.1 GCA_023133095.1 Gammaproteobacteria bacterium
AAGCCCAGGGATGAATGCGACAGGTAGCCCTCCATACTACGGAGGATTGCTACGGCGGATTTCGCCGCAGGCAGAGATACTCCGACCATTAGATCGGAGAGTTTCATTAATCTTGTTCGCTATCCTGTAGCTGCTGCTCCTGCTGAATCTTCAGATAGATCTCTTGCCTGTGTACTGGTACAGCCTTTGGCGCCTCTATACCAACTTTAGCCTGCTTGCCATTTACATCAAGCAAGGTTAATTTAATCTCAGCATTTGGACCAATAGTTATAGTTTCACCTGGACGTCTGGATAGAATAAGCATATTTTACCTCCATATTTTCTCCTAAACCTGGAAATTATAATGCAAAATGCAAACATAAAAGTCCGTAGTAAATACGGAGTTTTTCTGTTATTATTCAATTAGATGTACGTACATAACAAATATAAGGAGGACGTAATCATGGACAAGCTGCAAGAACAAATCTTATATGGCCTTAATCTCTTTATGGGAGCAAAAGATAAGAACTCCAAATACCTCTTCTGCAATGAAAATACTGCCAAAGCTGCCGGCCTTGACTCTCCACAACAAATTATTGGTAAAACTGATTATGACCTCCACTGGCGCGATCAAGCAGAGATATATCGCGAAGGAGACCACAAAGTTTTTCAGGGCCAAACTCAGGTAAACGCACCAGAAATTCAAACCCAGCCGGATGGAACTGCAAATATTATCGTTTCCAAGAGCCAGCTACTTGATAAACATAATCGCTGTACTGGCCTAATGTTTTCCTACATAGATATTTCTAACTATTTTGTCCGCGAAAAACCAAAAGCCTTTACAAGAGATAAACGCAAATTATATTTAGGAAGCCACTTTGGTAATGAATATTTAACCAGACGCGAAGTCACTGTCTTAAAAAATATTCTGCTAGGTTATACCGCAAAACAGATTGCTAAAATCTGCAATCTCTCCTATCGCACGGTCGAATCCCATATGGAACATATCAGACGTAAACTTCAATGTACTACTAAAGGTGACATTATAGTAATGGCTATGAAAACTGGATTGACCTATACGGTTTTAGATGAAAATTCCTGGCAAGAATAGGCAAGTTAAAAAAACTTTGATAAGGCGATTTGTATGGCATAGTTCAAGTATTAAGCTAGTGCTTTTTCAAAGATAGCTTTTACACTTCTAACCTTAACCACATTTACTGCATTATCTGTTTCAGCAAAGGTTTCCTGAGTGATTTTATTAGGTATTTTCATCGCAAAAAGCTCTCCTTCTAGTTTAATTCAGGCAAAAGCTGTCGCCATTTTTTTATAGTTGCAGCATAATCAGTCGATCTAAACAGTGCTGAACCTGTAACAAAAAGATCAGCGCCGGCATCCGCAATAGTTTTGATATTATTTGTACTTACCCCGCCATCAACCTCAAGCATAATTTCGCGCTTGCTTTTATTAATTAATTGACGTGCGGTTTTGATCTTAGGTAGCATTTCAGAGATAAATTCCTGGCCGCCAAAACCTGGATTTACTGTCATAATAAGCACTAAATCTAATTTATCTAACTCATAATCTAAATAATCAAGTGGCGTTGCTGGGTTAAAAGCCAGACCTGCTTTACAACCGGCTGCATGGATCATCTGTAAACTGCGATCAACATGTTTGCTGGCCTCTGGATGAAACGAGATATAAGAGGCACCGGCTACTGCAAATTCGCCAATTAAACGATCAACGGGCTCTGTCATTAAATGCACATCAATTGGAGCTGTCACTCCATAATCACGCAACGCTTTGCACACCAACGGCCCAACCGTTAAATTAGGCACATAGTGATTATCCATTACATCAAAATGGATTACATCAGCACCAGCTGCTAATATATTTTCAACCTCTTGTCCTAATCTGGCAAAATCAGCTGACAAAATCGAAGCTGCTATTTTATAAACACTCATCTTAAATCACCTCCTTAGTATTTTGTTAAGTACCAATCTAATTCCCACTGATGCACCTCTGCAATATATCTATTCCACTCTTCCTTCTTAGCACGAATGTAGTTTTGAAAGATATGATCTCCTAAAGTTTTTTGCATTAATGAATCGCGCGCTAATAACGCAATAGCTTCGCTTAAATTAGCAGGCAATGAATTTATCTTTAAACTACTGCGCTCTTTTTCACTCATAGCATAGATGTTTTTATTAATTGGCGCTCCTGGTGCTAATTTCCGTTCAATGCCATCCAAACCTGCTGCCAACATAACTGCTAAGGCCAAATAGGGATTACAAGCAGGATCGGGCGAACGCAGCTCTGCTCTAGTGCTAATACCGCGGCGGTCAGGCACTCGAATTAAAGGCGAACGATTACGCTCTGACCAAGCCACATGGGTTGGCGCCTCAAAACCAGGCACTAAGCGTTTAAAAGAGTTAACTAGTGGATTGGTAATAGCGCAAAAAGCAGCTGCATGTTTTAAGAGTCCTGCAATATAATGCAATCCAACCGCTGAGATCTGAAACTTTGCTTCTGGATCATAAAAGGCATTTTCGCCATCCATATTAAATAGACTTTGATGCGTATGCATACCAGAACCGCTAATGCCATAAATCGGTTTAGGCATAAAAGTAGCATGCAAACCAAAATCCAAAGCTACCTTGCGTACCACAAACCGAAAAGTGGCAATATTATCTGCGGTGGTCACAGCATCACTATATTTAAAGTCGATCTCATGCTGGCCCATTGCCACCTCGTGATGAGCCGCCTCTACTTCAAAGCCAATTTGTTCCAACACTTGAACTATAGCGCGCCTGGCCTCTTCACCGCGATCAATAGGAGTTAGATCAAAGTAACCGCCAGCATCATTGGTACGCGTAGTAACCTCACCATCAACACCATGCTCAAACAAAAAGAACTCAGCCTCAGTACCAGCATTCATAACATAACCCATCTCTGCGGCTCTTTTGCATGTGCGCCGTAATACTGAGCGCGGACAGCCGACAAAATCGGTACCATCAGGATTCTGGACATTACAAATCAGCCGCGCAACTTTTCCGCCACACTCATCCCAGGGAAAGATGCAGAAGGTTTTATAGTCTGGAGAGAGCAGCATGTCAGACTCTTCAATCCGGGAAAAACCCTCAATTGAGGAACCATCAAACAAAATCTGGCCATCTAAAGCCTTTTCAAACTGGCTCGCTGGCACCTCAACATTTTTGTTATGGCCCATTATGTCAGTAAACCACAGCCGTAAATAGGCTACCTTTTCTGCTTTAAGTCGCTTTAAAATCGCTGCTCGTTCCACAATGATTTTCCTCATAATATTAATTGATAACAAAATAGATTATAATTAAATTGTACAGGGGATCAAAAATGAATACCAAAAGATTCGTTACTATTTTATTATTAGGATTGTTGTTGCTACCGCAGACCTTGCTGGCTGCAGCCGTGGTACAACTGCCGCACCCCAAAAACAGCACCTCAATTTCGCTGAACCAGGCCATTCAAAACCGCCGTTCCGTGCGTAATTTTACCGATCAAAACCTAACTGTGGCGCAAATTTCACAGCTCCTCTGGGCCGCTCAAGGCATAACAGACCCAGAACGCGGACTGCGCAGTGCCCCATCTGCAGGAGCACTTTACCCTTTAGAGCTATATGTAGTAAAAAAGGATGGGGTTTGGCGCTATGCAGTTAACAAGCATGCCCTTACCCTGCAAGCCAAAGGCGATCGCCGTGCCAAATTAGCACAGGCGGCTTTAAATCAAAAATCAATCAAAACCTGCGCTCTTGCTGTAGTAATAACCGCCAACTACCAGAAAAGCACAAAGAAATATCATAAGCGCGGCATAACCTATACCCATATCGAGGCTGGCCATGCAGCTCAAAACCTATTATTAGAAGTAACCGCTTTAGGTTTAGGTGCGGTTCCGATTGGGGCGTTTTATGATAACCAGGTGGCCAAAATTTTAGCTCTGCCTCAGAGTGAAACTCCGCTCTATATTCTTGCGGTAGGTTATGCTATACCAAATTATTCATCTTAGTAAATGATGCAACCAAATGGTTTAAAACCATTTGGTTGCATCATTATCCGAGGCAACTTTATTCTGCATTTATTCTGCATTTATTCTGCATAATATCCACTGAGGCAGTTTGTTCGAGCCCTTATTTTCTATTTTCCCTGAACGCCGTAGCTGTGTTATCACAGTTGCTTATTTTGGTCTGCTTTTGTGATATAATATATTATGAATTTTTGCTGGCTAACAGATATACATTTAAACGTTTTATCCAAAGATGAGAGGATAGCGTTTTACCAACAAGTTATAAAAACAAAAAGTGATGCCATTTTAATTACTGGTGATATTGCTGATGCTACATCTTTAAATCCAGTATTAACAGAGATGGCAAATACTCTAAAAAAACCAATATATTTTGTCTTAGGTAATCATGACTACTATCATAGTGAAATAAAAAAGGTAGAAGTAGAAATTAAAAAACTATGCGGCAAAAACTCTTTACTACATTGGCTATCAATTGAACACCAAATATCCTTTAACAATAACACTCTTTTACTTGGCCAGGATGGTTGGGCTGATGGACGCTGTGGTGACTACCAAAATAGTCGCATTATTTTAAATGACCGTAGATTAATTTATGATCTTTTTACCCAATCTCTGCTTGGCAAGAATCAATTACTCGCAAAAATGCAGGAGTTAGCTGAGGTTAATGCAAATGCATTAGAAGCTGATTTAACAAAAAGCATTACCCTTAATGCTAAAAAGATAATTATTTTAACCCATGTGCCACCATTTGAAGGTGCATGTTGGCATCAAGGAGAAACCAATCATCCAGATTGGATGCCATTTTTTACCTCAAAAATAATGGGTGATGTTATATTAGCAGCTGCGCAGAAAAATCCATCTATCGAGTTTATGGTTTTATGCGGCCACACCCATAGCAGGGGCATTTACCAACCATTACCGAATTTATTAGTAAAAACTGGCAAAGCTGAATATTGTTCCCCTGAAATTCAAGAAATTATTACAATCTAAACTACGCCCTTCGCGATTAAATTTTAAACAAAATTTTGCGTTTAGAGCTTTATTGGATCTAAAAAATCCAGTGACATGGACAAATTACCTCAGTTACAAAATTTTGTGCTATAATTAACATTACTAAGTACTGAAAGATGCTGTGACTTTATTCCTGGGAGAAAAAATATGATGCCACCAGAAGAACAAGCAGGAGCCCCACTTGATTTTACCTTTCAAGAACAGGCAAGGATATCCGCTGAAATTAACCTAAAACTAGCAAAACTTAAAGCTCTGACTGCCCGAGAAGCTGAAGCAAAAACTCAAATGGCAAAACAGCAAAGATTGTTGCGGGAACAAGGTCCGCAGAAAGGTATGAGGAGAGTCCAGAAACGCTCAGCAGCCATCCAAGCTCCAGTGGTTGTTGAAGGAATGGAGAAAGATGAGCTAATGAAGGACATAGTGCGTCAAGCAAAAGCATTATCAGACTCTTATGCGAACTTTTACAGTAAAGAATTCTCTCTTGACGAAACAGATCAAGAGATGCAATTATTGGCATCGGAAAAAGATGCTCTGTTTCTATTGGTTAATTGTTTCGGATTATTATTCCCTTTTCGGTATGCAAATTTATTAGGGCCAAACATACAAAATTTACTAATTCATATTTATGAAAGTGCTAATGAAGGTAAACATTATCTAGCACAAGATGTAATTTTTAAAACCTACAGCAAAATACTGCTCCAAACAAATTTATTTGCAACTCAAATAGCAATAGATATTGGCCACACGACTGATGAGATGCCTAAAAAAGTTCGTGCCTGGATTAGTGGAACACCATCACCAATAAGAAAAATCACCAAAAGATATTTCCGTGATAAATATAGTAGAATGATAGGACATGAAGTTGCTAATGTAGAGTGCGAGCCTAAAAAAAGAGGCAGACAACTCGGCACAACAGCAATTGTAACATTCAAAGATGGTT
>JAGLXC010000202.1 GCA_023133095.1 Gammaproteobacteria bacterium
TGCAAAGGCCAGAGCAGAATATAGATAAACCTGCCCAGCCATAATCTAAATAAATATATATCGATAATTTTGCACCAATCGCCCCACCTAATACAAAGGATGTCATATAGCAACTAGCTGCTCTTGATTCATTGCCACAACAGTCTCTATACATATTAACTTGGTTATTAACATGAATAAGCTGTATCAATCCATCCAAAGCTAATGTTAATAAAACCAATGTTACTAAGTAGCTAGAATAGAAAGTCATCAATAAAAAACAGGCAAACAGCAGCATAAATAATATTGCATTGCTAGATTTAAAGAACTTGAGAGCTTTATTGGAGAACATTGCTGCCAAAGCGCCTAAAACACCAGCAAGAGAAAACAGTCCTATTGAAAACTGATCGAAACTAAATTCATGTCTCAAGTAAATAGAAATATTGTTCCAAAAAACGGAGAAAACTGCCATTATTAAAAAGCCATTTATGCTATACAATCGAACACTTGCATTGGATTTTAGCAAGGAAAACGAACTCAACGCCATTTTAAAATATCCGATCTTCTCTTCTTTCTTGGAATCATCTTGCGGTAAAAAATAGCTAATTAAAACCAAAGAGATCAACATACATCCAGCAGCGAATAGATATATCGACTTCCAACCCCAGATCGATGCGAAAAAACTAGACACAAAGCGTGATAATAAAATCCCAAACAATACCCCTGCCATTATTTTGCCAATACTACCAATGCCAGATGTCTTATTAGTGCTAAGATGGGCAATAATCATGGGAATAACACACGAGCCTAACCCAATAAAAAATGAAATTGCGATAAGAACATAAATATTATCAGATATATAAAAAAGAAGTAATACCGCAAATAACATCATGTACAAGCAGGAAATAATCTTTTTTCTATTTATGAAATCACCCATTGGCGTGATAAAAGTCAGCGCTATAGCGCTACCAATTAAAGCCATCGTATAGATCATTGAGATAATACTATAGCCAACTCCAGCAAGTTGAGCCACTTCTGGAATAAGTGGCTGTATATAGTAGACATTGGCAGCGGTTAACCCACAAATTATCGGTAAAATAATACTTAAACTTCTATTACTCATGCTCATTTTATAGCCCTTAAAATTCAACCGTTATAAATAATTATCTATGGTCTGTTAATGTTTACTTAACAGACCATAACTATTACCCATCTAACTCTTGCTAGTCAAGGCTTTTCGCCTCAAAATTGATTTTTGGATTGGCTAGTGATTTGAGCGCTAAAATCGATATTACTCCTAGAATAAGATAAATACTAGAAAGCAGTATTTCCTTATCAAACGTTGTAAACACAGCAACTGCCGCGCTGGACAAGGTACCGCCAAGCATTTGTAGCCCTCCTAATAATCCACCTGCTGCACCAGAAGCCTCAGGAAATGGCGTCATGGCTCCAGAAAAAGCATTACACATGATTAGAATTGCACCTAATGCAAAAGTAAATGCCGGCAACATTATTTCTATGACATTAACAAAATGCAATAAATCAGCCGCTAACATGACAATACCAGAAAATATCATCAACATCGTACCAATAAACATCATTTTATTAATTCCTATTTTTCGCACAAAAATAATATTTACTACGCTTCCAACAATAATGGCCAGATCTAAAAGAGCCACAAGCCAACCTGTTCCCACAGCACTTATACCAATATTTGTCAATAAAAATGGACCCAAGGTGTAAAACGCCATGAAGCCACCATAGGCACAAATATTGCATAAGGTATATCCCAAAAATATCTTATTGCTTAATAAACTTTTAAAAATGTTTAACGTGTTTAATGGGCTGGATTTTCTCTTATTAACATTATGCTTGGTTTCTTGGAATAGAAAAATGATTGTTACCCACAAAATGAAACCATACACAAATAGAAAAACAAAAATACTACGCCATCCTAAAAGATGTTGTAGATAACCACCTAATATAGGAGCGATCCCAACCATTAACGGGGCCATCATTCCCAGAATAGAGCCGTATCTTGCTAATTCTGTATCAATAAATAAATCTCGCAAGACTATATAACCGAGCGCTCCTCCAACTCCAAATCCAAACCCCTGAATAAATCGGCCTATCATTAACATGATAGGTGTTGTGGTAAATATACAGAAAAGAGAACCTATCAACCCTAAAAAGATTCCAATCATAAGAGTTTTTTTTCTGCCGTAATTATCTGAAAATGGTCCATAAATAAATTGGGAAAAAGCAAAACCTAACATAAAGATAGAGACCGTCCACTGTATGGTGGAATCAGAACAACGAAGCGCTTTTGTAATGTAGGGTAAAGCAGGAACATAAATGACTGATGAAATCTGCCCTATCGTAAAAAATAACAAAAGTATTGTAAAAAACAGCTTAAAATTATTGATCTGTAGTTGAGTTTTACTACTCATTTATTTTCCTCACGTAAAATATTACTGCCAGCTTCTTTTAAAGAACCATCGCCATTAACATACATATACAAAGTGGTAGTTGTTATTCCTAATCGTTTTGCTACATCTGCGGCTACTGATTTTGGATCAGACATAGCTGCCATTGCCATTTTTAAAGCATGCTTATCCATTTTTCTAGGGCGTCCGCCATTTCTGCCCCTTGCTCTTGCTGCGGCAAGGCCTGCGTGAGTACGTTCAATAATTAGTTCTCTTTCAAATTCAGCTAATGCTGCAAAAATCCCAAATATCATACGGCCATTGGCAGTGGTGGTGTCGATTTCTGTTCAATTGAGATTGCAGCTGATAGCCCTTCGATTAGATCGGCATCGGGCTTTTCCATCATCGACAAAAATTGTCTGGCGTAAGATGATAAAGACTCTACATAACGGCGTTGACCCTCGGCATATAAGGTGTCAAAAGCCAGCGAAGATTTACCAGAGCCAGATAAGCCGGTAAGTACAACCAATTTATCACGCGGTAGATCCAGGTTAACATTTTTTAAATTATGGGTGCGGGCCCCGCGAATGCGAATCATACTCATGGTGGAGTATGATATAGAGAATAGTCATGTCAGGCAAGCTAGAGTCTCTTTTTCGTGGATATCATATAACCACGGACCAGGAGCATAGCCATTCAGAGAAAAGATATTATTACTTTGGTAAAGTTGATACTGCCATTATGACGGTGAGATTTACTTGCTGTAAATTTTTGCTTTATCATGGAAATTAGGCTACAATCCAGTGTATGGAAAAAATTTACAGGACCATTAAGCAGGCAATCAATGCCGCAACTACGCGCGGGAAAAGTGTATTATTGCTAGGCCCCAGACAGGTTGGAAAAACCACATTAATTAGTGAATTAGCTGCTGATATTAATATCTCTCTTGCACGTCCTGCTGTACGCCAGCAATATGAAAAAGACATAGAAAGTTTTTCTCAGGAAATTGAGTTTTTAGCCGATAAATTAGATCATATGCCTTTGGTAATTGTAGATGAAGTACAAAAAATACCTGAGCTTATGGATGCCATCCAAGATTTAATTGATAATAATATTGCTCAATTTATTTTATCTGGATCCTCAGCACGCAAATTAAAATCTCAACCGCAATTAAATTGGCTGCCGGGCCGCGTAGTACATTTCAATCTAGGCCCATTAACTATTGAAGAACTGCCCAAACAATATTTAGATCTCAACGAAATGCTTATATATGGATCATTACCTGGCATTGTGGTTGACGGAGAAAATGAATTTCGAGAACAAGATCTTGATAGTTATGTTATTACTTATTTGGAAGAAGAAATACGTCAGGAAGCTTTAGTGCGTAAACTAGGTGATTTTGCCAAGTTTCTACAACTAGCTGCTGCAGAATCCGGTCAATTGGTAAACTTAACTAACATTTCAAATAATATTGGGGTTGCTCAAACAACCGTAGCCGCCTACTACCAAATTTTAGAAGACTGTTTAATTGCAGAACGTATAGAGCCTTTCTTACAAAATGGTTCGGTCAGACGTCGTCTAACCAAAAGCTGCAAATATCTATTTTTTGATTTGGGTGTACGCCGCGAGGCAGCTAAAGAAGGAGACAAATTGCCTGATAAAATTATGGGGCAATTATTTGAACAATTTATAGGTTTAGAATTATTACATCTTGCCCGTAGTCATTCACAAAGAATTGGTTTGAATTTCTGGAGAGATTTAGAGGGTCGAGAAGTCGACTGGGTATTAAGTATTACCGACAAAATTATTCCGATAGAAGTAAAATGGACAACCATGCCGAACATCAAAGATGCGCGTCATTTAAAGACATTTTTACAGGATTATAACTTAGATATCGGATATATTGTTTGTAGATGTAATAAACCAAGAAAAATAGATGAGCAAATTATAGCCCTTCCATGGCAAAATATTTCAGAACTTCTATCCTAGAATAGAGCATGAGCCAAACATGACCCAGGAAAAAAGTCAGGCAATATGCAACCCGGCAATATACCTTAGCCAAGGTTTGGGATTCAATCTGCCTACCTATGCTAGAACAAGCGTCCAGTTTACAACCGATAACATTACTGGAATATCTACAAGAACAGCATCGTGAGAATAAAGGTAAACCACTACAATAGTTAGATTTTTGGTGAGTCAATGCGTATTAACTAAAGTCATCATCCTTTCTGAAATTGGTAATAAAAAGATTTTTTCTTAATATCTCAAATAATTGAGCTCTAAATACACAGTTACTTTTCTCTTTCGCTCTTGCTATATAATCCTCAACAGTTCTATGTGAAATATTTAATACTCTTGCTGCCTCTTTTACTGTTTTACCTTTGATTAATTGCAGTAGAGCTTCATATGTATACGGACAGTTATAATTTCCCAAATTGACAGTTAGAATTACCGAATATTATCAGCCATAAATCGCTATATCCGTCCTGCTATTGGCCATAG
>JAGLXC010000203.1 GCA_023133095.1 Gammaproteobacteria bacterium
AACTAGTTCATAGGTGTTTTCACTCACAATAATTGCAGTGTTATAACTTTTATTCAGCGTCTCTAATCTGCTAGCTAAATTAACGCTATCGCCCATAGCGGTATAACTTAATCTATCATAGGAACCAACATTGCCAACTATTGCTTCACCGCTATTAATACCGATACGAATTGTCAGTTTAGGTTTACCCTCTTTCTGCCAACTAGCATTTAATTTTTCTAACTCTACCAATGATTTTAATGCACATTCACATGCATGCTCTGCATGAGCTGCATCCTCTTCTGGCGCACCCCAAAAAGCCATAATGCCATCACCAATGTATTTATCTAACGTCCCTTGATATTTATGCACTACATCAGTCATAGCAACAAAATACTCTGATAAAAATTCAGTGAGCATACCTGGCTGCATTGGCTCTGATAAGGCAGTAAAGTCATGAATATCAGAAAACATAGTGGTTATTTGAGTGTTTTTACCGCCAACATGCGCAACAAGACCTTTATCTATTAATTTTTTTACCAGATTATATGGAACATAACGCGCAAAAGATTTTAAGGCGCTCCGCATTCCTGCAAATGCTTGTTCGATATGTAATAGCTCTGTGATATATATTTTTTTATGCTCTACATTTATAAAGTTTAATTGGGTAATCTTATGCGCCTCACTGGCCAAACGAACAATATGGTTAGCTATCCTGCGTAAAAACAGATAGATAATGCTCAGTCCTAACAATAAAATCAAACAAGCGAACAACAAAGCTCTTAATAAATCATGCTGCAGTGAACCAATAACATCAGCAGCAGGGACAATAATGCCTAAATACCACTTATCACTACCTGTAGCAGGGATCTCTTGATATGCTGCCAAATAATGTTTGCCTTTATACTTATAATTAAACAGCTCTTGCTTGTGTTTCTGATATTCTGTAAATGATGCCTTAGCCCATAACAACTCTAAATTCTTAATGTTATTTAAACCGCTGCTACCATATTTTTCTCTAATCAAACTACCTTGATCATCCATAATAAACACAAAAGAGTTATCACTAATTTTTAAGTTAGTAATAAAACTAGCAAAACTGCTCAGAGTTACATCAATTCCAAAGACAGCCTGTAAATCTCCTGCTCTATTATAAATTGGTGTGGCAGCTGTTAACCCCAATTCAGGAGGAGTTTTAAAACTATAGATATCAGACCAAACCGCACTCTTTTGCTCTTTTGCGGTTTTATACCATGGCCTTACCCTTGGATCATATGTTACAACCATGTTTTTGCTAGTTTGTACAACTTTCCCATTTTTATCTAAATATTGAGTTATCTCATAGCGTGGCTTCTGGGTTTGATATATCCTTCTATTGAGAAACATACCTTTCCCTACCCTACTTACCTCAAAAAAATTGCCATTTTTATCGCCAACATAGGCATTAGTAATTTGCGGGTAATCATGTAGCAAAGAGAGTAAATAGTAATCAAATACCGGTGTGTTTTTAGGGTTAATAATTTTTCCAGCAATTAATTTCGCGCTAATTTCTGTCTGCTCCCGTAGTGGCCGCAAATAATTGGTGAATCTTAGCAACACTAACTCACGCGAAGTTCGCATCAGTTGATGAGCAGAACTAAATAGCACTTTATTAT
>JAGLXC010000204.1 GCA_023133095.1 Gammaproteobacteria bacterium
AAAGCAGGTTTATCATTTATTAATCTAAGTGATGGCTCCTGTTTTGCTCCTCTGCAAATAATTGCTCCTGATACTCTACCCAACTATCAAGCTGAAGTTCTAAATATCACAGCAGGCTGCTCTATTGTGGTAGAGGGTGAGCTAGTTGAATCTCCGGCTAAAGGCCAGAGTTATGAATTGCAGGCCCACAAAATTGAGATTTTAGGCTGGGTTGAGGATCCTGAAACTTATCCTATGACCCCTAAACATCACTCGCTTGAATATCTGCGTGAACAAGCGCATCTTAGGCCTCGAACTAATGTTATCGGTGCTGTAACTCGAGTACAACATTGTATCGC
This sequence comes from Gammaproteobacteria bacterium, assembly GCA_023133095.1. Classification (GTDB taxonomy): domain Bacteria; phylum Pseudomonadota; class Gammaproteobacteria; order UBA9339; family UBA9339; genus JAGLXC01. Next base: position 339 of record JAGLXC010000204.1, read on the forward strand.
TATGGCTATCCATCGATTTTTTAATGATAATGGTTTTTGCTGGATCCATACTCCAATTATTACTAGCAATGATTGCGAAGGAGCTGGTGAACTATTCCGTGTTACCGCCTTAGATCTTATGAACTTGCCGCACAGGCCAGATGGCATTGATTTTGCGCAAGATTTCTTTGGTCGTGAAACTTTTCTTACGGTCTCAGGCCAGCTAAATGCTGAAACCTATTGCTCATCCATGTCTAAAGTCTATACTTTTGGGCCAACCTTTCGGGCGGAAAACTCCAACACAACTCGCCATCTAGCCGAATTTTGGATGGTAGAGCCAGAAGTAGCCTTTGCTGATCTAACCGATATCAGCAAACTTTCTGAAGATCTGTTAAAATTTGTCTGCAAAACTGTCCTGGATGAACGCGCTGATGATATGGCCTTCTTTGCCGAACGAATTGATAAGGAGTGCATAACACGGCTAGAAAAAATCGTTAATAGCGAATTTGCCTATTTAGAATATGGTGAAGCTATTGCTGCCTTAAAAAAGGCCTCCAAAAAATTTACCTTTAGCCCTGAATGGGGATTAGACCTGCAATCAGAGCACGAACGCTATTTAACTGAAGAGCTGCTTAAGCGCCCAGTTGCAGTAATCAACTATCCCAAAGAGATCAAGGGCTTTTACATGCGTCAAAATTCTGACAATAAAACTGTTGCTGCCGTAGATATCCTAGCTCCTGGCATAGGTGAAATCATAGGCGGTAGCCAACGTGAAGAGCGCTTTGATTACTTAGCTAAACGTATGGATGAGCTTGAGATGGATAAAGAGCTCTATTGGTGGTATCTAGATCTCAGACGCTATGGTTCAGTGCCTCATTCAGGCTTTGGATTGGGCTTTGAGCGCTTAGTTAGCTATATAACTGGGATGACGAATATAAAAGATGTGATAGCTTTCCCCAGATCATCTGGCCATGCTGATTTCTAATTGACAAATATCGAAAAAGCGCCTATGATTATTCCGCTTCTGAATTATTTCTATTGAGACTCCATGTAATTTTGGTTCTTCAAGCGAAATTTTAGAGCTTTTTTATAATTATTTTTTGAGGAATCATTTAAAATGAACAAATTGTATGTAGGTAATCTACCTTTCACTTGCGGTGACAACGATCTTGAAGGGCTATTTAGCTCTTTCGAAGGCTTTGTAAGCGCAAAAGTTATTATAGATCGCTATTCTGGAAAATCTAAGGGTTTTGGCTTTGTTGAATTTACTGACGGTAATACTGCTCAAGCAGCTCTAAGTATGGACGGTACAGACTTTGACGGCAGAACACTAAAAGTAAACCTGGCTCGCGAGAAAAGAGAGTCTGGTGGCACTGGTGGTGGATCAAGAGATCGCCGCTACTAAGATAGCATGTCTTTTAAAGAGGGCGAAACTCAGGTTTCGCCTTTTTTTTACCTTAACGTTTCACGTAATTTAAACGTCAACACAAAACTAAGCAACAAAATAATGGGAATCAGCAATAAAACATGCTGGTAATCATGCGCTGAATAGACTCTTATTCCATGTTGCATATGCCCTACCCAACCGATATCTAATAATTTGCCAACTGCTGGTTGAAAAATCATGCCGCCTAGCATGACCAACAAATTAGTAAAAGCAACGGCCGTTGCTGCGACATGGGTTTTATTGTTTTCTCGACTAACTGCAAAGCAAATAATCTCAGCACTAGAAGCTAATCCAAATAAAAACAACAAAGTACATAATGAATAATATGAGATATCTATGGGCTTTAAGATGATAAGAGTAATAATAATTATAGCTAAACCATTGCCAATAATTAGCGGTAATTTACGAGTCCTCATCATGTCAGATAGCCAGCCATTTATGGGCGCCCCAATTAACCACCCAGCAAACACCATAGAACAGGCAAATGCAGCCTTATCAGCTGAGACGCTATAAACTTGATGAATAAATGGAATACCCCATAGCTCGGCAAAAAGCGATAAAGACATATACATGGCGCAGCCTATAGCCCCTGCATACCACATTTGCGGATTTTTGAGCATCTGCTTCAGCCCAACAAAGG
>JAGLXC010000205.1 GCA_023133095.1 Gammaproteobacteria bacterium
ACTGGATTTTTAAATTACTAGCAAGTTATTTTTATCTCATGGCAAACAAAAATACCAACCTCCTTAATCCTGTAGAACTCCTAGATATCTACGGAATCCCATATCTAAATGAAACAGAACGTTGTGAATACTGCTCCTTAGATAGGATAGAATTAAGAGCTATGCATAGCTTTATCAATACCCAAAAAGCAATATATTTTGCAATATGCTTGGTATTCTTTAAAATCAAAGGCACTCTGATCAATTTTAACTATAGAGATACCACTGCTGAGAGAAAACACTTAATGCAATGGTATTTTCCTAAAACTTTCACACCAAAATTACTACCAAAAAATCGTGCTACTATAGCTAGGATTGAAAATAAGGCACTAGATCTATGCAATTATCAACGTTATACAAATAAACTAGGCGTAGAGCTTACAAAAAACCTATTGATTATAGCACCTAACTGTCCCAGGCAGCGCCAATTATGTAAAGCGCTCTTAGATCTATTAACAGAAAAACGTATCAGTATCCCTGGATATACAACTATTCAAGATATCGTTAGTAGACCCGGAGGTCAAAAGGGTAAAAACAACGTTCTTGAAAAAGCTAGGCCCACTAGGTTTTCTTCGTATAAATAATAGATACGCCACACCGTGAGATATTTCTATTACTACTATGCGGAAACCCAAAAAGTCTGTATCTTAACCCATTTGATTTTATGGATAATAAATTTTGAAAGAGTATAAAGTCACATTAATGAGGCCGTTGGCTCATATTCATTAAAAATGCATCTGGAAGATGATCAGAAGCACTTTTCCCAACTACATCTCTCAATGTAGGATCGGCGCCAAGCTCCAACAAATAAGAACATACTAATTGGGATCTATTTGCTGCTGCAATTATCAATGGCGTTTGGCTTCCATTAAATTTGTAAAAGCCCAGTGATGGGTATGGGGCAGATGTACGTTGATTAATAAATGCCATACTGCCTGGTGAATGCTGGAATATTAATTTAAGCATATCCAGATTGTTGTGAAAAGCAGCCCAGTGTATTGCTGTCCAGCCATGACTAGTCACTGCATCATCTTTTATCGATACCGTTGCTCCTGCTTTTAACTGTTTTTCTGCTTCATTATAGTCGTTCTGTTTTGTTGCTTGCAGTAAAGCAGCTGAGGCAACACGCACTATTTCGATTGTAGCACCTTGTACAAATACATCTTTGGTTTCATCGCATGCTATTTTTTTAATCTCTTCTACTTCGTCTTCCCATTGAAGTGTATCTTGGCCAAATTTACCCAGCGTAACCATAAAATTTTTTATACTTGCAATTGATACTTCGCATGCTGGATGATTGATACTATTGCCATATGAGTTTGCATTATTACACAAAAAAACTCGAAAGGCGTAAAATTGTTTGTCAATAGCAAGCAGCGAATCCACAATTTCATTGATAACATCATCAGATTTAACTAAATTGTATACTCCATTATACCTCCCAACTGCCATCATGAAGTTTTTAATTTTTGCAATTGATACTTCGCATGCTGGGTGATTGATGTTGCTACCATAGGATGCTGCTTGGCTGCCAACAAATTTTTGAAAGCGTTCAGCTTTTATTTTTAAAACCGCTAAACAGTCTTTATCCCATGCTGCTCTGCGAATCGCATCAAAAGGAGGAAGAACACTTGTATCAACATATGTACCTACTGCTTGCATAAAAGCTTCTATTTTATGTAGTGAAACTTCACCACCACAAGAATGGATCTGTTGTCTATACATAAGAGTTGTCCCAGAGATTTCCTGCTGAATCTTGGTAAGTTTTTTGTCCAAAAAATATATGAGCTCTCGTATCACATCATGTCTTACCATAATTGATTGTATATTAGGGATAGGTATAGTTCCTGGCCCAACAATAGGTAATGAAATTTCTTGTAGAAAAGCACCAACCTCTCTCATCTCTTTACTATCAGGAGTAAACATACCAATCTGTAATGCTCGCACAACAAAAGAAGTTGCAAATTTAAAAAAAATAGGATTACGTGCTTCTGGGTGATCAGGTAATTCAATGCGATATTTTAAGCCTAGAGCTTTAATGGTTTCCGTATAATTAGTATGAAAACTTTTATCAATAATAAACCTATATAGCAACAAATATATATAGCTAATTGTTTTTGTATCAGAATAGCGTTGGCTTAATGTTCCAGTGCCTATTTCTGGCTCGTTTATTATTGTCGCTGAAGAACGAGGATCACCGGTGTACTGAGCAACATCTGCATACTCACCTTTTTTGTTTTTATGGTGATGGTACATAGCACCTATTGTTACAAAGCTGTCTGTGTGAGCAAACATATCCTGTGGTGGGTGTAGACCTTCTCCTAATCGCTCAACACTTCGAATATGCTCTCCTACAGCAGCGAGATGAATTGCATCAAACAAAGCATCTAAGCCATGTTGAAACCTGGAATCCCCTTCTGACATTTCAGGGGCAACCTTGTAGTTTCTATTAAAATGCCAGCTTTGATGGTATCTTGTTGGTAAAAATACAGGATTTGTTTTCGCTGTATTAAAGTCGACATTATTACATCTGTAGGCTATTCTTGCAGCGTCTTCCTCAAGAAACCCTACTTGCTGTGCCCAGATGTAGGTACCCTGTGGTCCATTATCGATCGGGTTTATAAGATGTCTTGGCTCATCTGCGTGGAAATGAAAAAAATCAATACATCTATCTTTTGTTAAGCTGTTCAGCGTGGCAAAAGGACCTTCATTGGTTTTATAGCCTTTATGAATATCTTCTCCCCACCCACCAAGCCTTCTCTCCTCTACTTCAAGAACCTGCCCTTGCAGAATGATTTTCCTAGTCGTAAGTTTATCTAAAAGCAATTGGATCTCTGCTTCATTGTTAATATCAATTTTTGCCTGGCCTAGTCCCTTGATGGCCACATCATGCCCATCAATCTGTGCTCTTATTAGGCCTTTGTCATCAATAAATATTTTTACTTGTCTGCCTTGCAAGGCTCTTAAATAAAGCTCTTTCATAAATTTCTCCTGCTTTTCCCTATGATTTTTTTATGTTTTTTATAGGCGTAATATGATGGCTATTTTGTTTATTCTTTTATCTAATGGCCGTTTTTTGGAGGTGGTGTTTGTACTAGCATCAATAGCAGCGAGGATCACTCCTTGCGATGATTGAGATCGTGATGATGGATCAGATTGCATAGATTGTTTCCTAAATAACAAACTAGAAAAATAATATCACAATTCAAAATAAATTTCTTGCTTTTCAACAAAATAACTCGTTTTGCGTGCAAACTTACCACCTCAATATAACTGAGGCAGCATGTTGGCTCCATATATTATTTTGATGGGATAGCAAGAAGGTGAAACAACATTCTTGGATCCATAATGCGCCAACCCAAAGGCAACTATCCCGATACATACCAGTATCGGGATGTTTAACGAACCCGCCGGAGAGCTCTGTTTGTAGCCGTGATTATGGCGTTGGAGCTTCTCCTGCTGTGTTGGTAGCTTTTGTCGTGCCAGCACCACCTGCTGTTACTCTGCTAAAAAACCTAGGGTCACTGCCGTCGCCAGCACTATAACTATCTC
>JAGLXC010000206.1 GCA_023133095.1 Gammaproteobacteria bacterium
GGTGGCGTTAGCCTCAGGTTTTGCTAATTGACTAACAACGCGATCAACAATCGCGCTTAACTGTTGCTCATTTATGGCCATTTTAGGCTCCTCTAGGTGCGGATGTAGTTATTTCAGATAGCGAGTTTTGCCATCAATCTCAAGTTCATCAACAATTGCCATAATTACTGAATCAACAGGCTTGCCTTCAGTGGTTTTGGTCTGGCGGGCAGAGCTGCCAGCTGCGACCAAAACTACCTCTCCAACACCTGCGCCAACAGAATCTACAGCAATAACAAAAGAGCCAGTAGATTTGCCATCTGGATCAACGAACTTCACCACATGGAACCTTAATCCTACTAGCTTTTCATCTTTCCTAGTAGAGACTACGGTACCTACAATTTTACCGAGTTGCATATTTAATACTCCTAAAAATTAATGGAGTTATTTTTTCTTAGCGGCTTGATGGCCTAAAGGTAATGCAGCGTCAATATTGTCATGTGGTCTTGGGATGACATGGACAGAAACCAATTCCCCTACCTTTTCAGCAGCGCGTGCGCCAGCTTCAGTAGCAGCTTTTACAGCCGCAACATCACCACGTACAATCGCTGTTGTATAGCCGCCGCCGATTTTTTCATAACCAATTAGCTCAACCTTTGCTGCTTTAACCATAGCGTCAGAAGCTTCTACCATTCCGACAAAGCCGCGAGTCTCAATCATGCCTAGTGCATCAGCCATGTTTTTCTCCTCATTGTTAATTAATAAATAAAAGTAAAAGAGAAATATGGTATGCAGACTAGGGCAAAAAAGCAAGAAAAATTCAGGGAAGCTGCTGAAAGAGCGATATTGGCTGCTCAGAAACTGTCAGCAGTGCTGACAGTTTTTCTAACCACGATTTAAAAAAGGCAAGCCGTAGGGGCGACCCTTGCTGTCGCTCGTTTATGCGTTTATGGATTGGCGCTATCTATAGCTCTTTTAATCAAACATTCCCTTAGCGCCGCCTTCATTTCTAGATAAATGGTTCGCAGAGGCTTGCGCTGTTGGAAAGATTATCATCTCTGCCACATCTACATGGAGTGGCCTGGTTGCACAATATATCGCAGCATCAGCAATATCATCTGCAACTAAAGGGATAAAATCAGCATAAAATTCTTTCGCGCGGTTTTTATCCTGCCAGCGAACCTCGCTAAACTCTGTTTCCACGGCGCCAGGATCAATTTCGCTAACCCTAATTGCTGTGCCAGCCAAATCCAAGCGTAAACATTTACTGATCGCCTTTACCGCATGTTTAGTAGCGCAATAGATATTGCCGCCAGGATAATAATCGTGGCCTGCAATTGAGCCAATATTAACAATATGACCGCTGTTTCGCTCCAGCATTTGGGGCAAAATCGCATGGGTAACATACAAAAGTCCGTTGAGATTAGTGTTGATCACTGTATCCCAGTTGGATGGATCGCCAGCTTGAATTTTGTCACTTGACAAGGCAAGACCGGCATTGTTAACCAGAATATCAATTTGTTGCCAATTTTGCGGCAAGCCTTCAATTAAAGCGGCTACCTGATCTTTGCGCTGAATATCTAATTGCAGCGCTAAGGCGTCAACGCCATATTTTTGTTTAATGTCTGTTGCTAATTGTTCAATTTTATCGATCCTACGTGCAGTTAAAATAACTTTAGCACCTGCTGCTGCAAATTGTTCGGCACAGGCCTTGCCAATTCCGCTAGATGCGCCAGTTATAAAGGCAGTTTTGTTTTTAATTGATAGCATGCTGTTTCTCCTTAATTTTAATCTAGGACATAAGAAATTTTTGTTATACCTTTTTTAGTTTTAATTTTTTTGATAATAATTTTGCCAATCTCACTGGAGTTTTTTACATGTGTTCCACCGCAACCGCAAGCTTTGAACCCTTTAAAGCCAACTATGCGTGCTGATTTTCCCTTTGGTACAAATAAACCATGTTTTTTAGCCTCAGCTTCAGTTAGTTCATCTATTTGTATTGGCAATTTTTGCGCAATCAAGCTATTTACAGCTCGTTGTAATTGTGGTAATAATGTTTCTGGATTTTCAATCGCACCTTCATACTCAATGCTAGGGCCACCCGGGAAATGATAACCTTTGGTTGGTTTTAAATAGTTCAAATTCAATTGCTCTACTGCGCAATCAATTAAATGACCAGCAGAGTGTAATCTAGTATTTAAATCGCGTCTCTCTTTATCTATAACAAGATCAACTATGTCGCCTGAGTTAAATGCTCCCTTAATAAAGTTTCCTAAGTGATGCACTATGCCGTTTTCATCTAGATAAACTTTGGTTACCTGAAATTCTCCATTTTTGTTGGTAATTATTCCTGTGTCACAGGGTTGCCCTCCGCCTTGAGGATAAAAAATAGTCTCATCTACGATAACTTCATCACTGCTAATTTCGATGCATACAGATCTATGTTTTGCCAGGCAAAAGTCTTCTAAATATTTTAGTTGGGTCATACTTGGATTGCTCCATAAAAAACATATACAGTATAGCGATTATTCTGGTGGCTGCGCACTATTTTTTAATTTTACTACGGGGCTGCCACATTAAGAAGCATTAGGCAATTTTATCTGACATACACACGGCAATCGCATTTCATTAAAAGAAGCTTTTTATTACATTTTGAACTGCTGTGCTACCTTAAATTAGTGTCAATGTCCGGAATTGCTGGACATATTAATTGACGTTTGATGTGGGCAACTGCCCCAACGGGGCAAAATGGGATAGCCCAAGGTGAAA
>JAGLXC010000207.1 GCA_023133095.1 Gammaproteobacteria bacterium
CCCAGGTCTTTTGACTATATTGTAATACAAGATGAAAACAAGTCCAGCACTAACCAACCCACGGCTGATTTTTTTTGTTACCGTTATTAGGGGTAGGGATGAGTTTGCTTGATAGCGGCATAGTAAATGTGGCTTTGCCAACCATTGCCAGGCAATTTCATGCTAATGTATCATCTGTGCAATGGGTTGTCTATAGGGTTTCGACAGGTGGGATTTTTAGGCGCTTACCGTATATCAGAAGTGTTCAAACATATATGTTGTTTCGCAGCAATTTTAGTGGTTTTGCTATCAATAGTTATTTCTCCGTCTGGTTCTAAACAAATAGCGCCATTAGAGTTGCCAAATAAGATGGTTCCGTCGGTTTTAAGTTGAATTATCGCTTCTCCCATTTTGATCTCATATGTTTCTTTATCTTTATTAATATTTGCATTTAGGCCATTAGTTTTATGCATTATTACTCTCCGAAGTATTTTCTACTAAGATGGCATTTTTTTGTGAATCACCATTGGCTTGGTAAATTAAAGTTTTACCCGGCAGTTCGGTTGCTAAAGCTAAGCTTACAGGGATAGTGGCTGCGCCTAATTCTCCAAGTATTTGGGTGCTGATAATTTTAGGAATAGAGTTGGTTTTTGAAGGCCAGATTTTTTGAGCGATTTTTTTCCATTCAATAAGGCTGTTAGGTTTGCCATCTAAGGATAACAAAATAGTAGTTATATTTTCGTTTGCTGCAATTTCCTCAATATTTCCAATGACTTTTATAGTGGAGCCATTTTTTATCGGGTTTTTATCTAGCTTTATAAAAGCCGCGGCTTCGCCTAAGGCAAAACCAGTGCTATTTTTAGCGGACATAAGCCAATTAGATTTAGATAGCTCTGATATGGTCTCCTTATTGATTAAAGAGTCGATTCCACCAAAAATGATGGTGTCATGCTCACTATTGTCAGATAAATTTTGTAATTGATTACTAATGCTAGCGTTATTATGGATAAAACTATAACTAAGTTCAGCGTAGTCATGCTTGAACAAAATATTTTTTATTAAAGCTTGTGATATTGTTTTGGATCTAGCGCTACTTCTTTCTGGCATAACTATCTGTAGTAATGCTCTCTTTTTAGGTAACAGAGGCGTTAAGCTATCACGCAGCATAGTTTCAATTTTTGTTTCAGTACAATGATTTTGATATTTTTCTATAGCAGCGCTATATACTGCATAGTTTTGGCTATGGATGTTGCTAGCAACTGGGCCGCAAGCTTTTTGCTTAATGTTGGTTAATAGCTCCTGGGTGTTATTGCCGCCGTTAGTTATTATGCTGGTTTTGGTTATGTTAATCATGCAAGATCATCCTTTATTATTAGTTTCCCATCGCGGCTGTCATCTATTTGCCAGGCTATGCCAGTGCGCCATATCAGATGTAATATTTGTTTGTCACTATCTATAACAACGGTGTCACAAATAGGTGTTAGCTGTGATGGAATGGCTACATTGTTTAGTGCTAAAACTAATTTGGGTTTGTTTTTTGGAATGGTTAACGTTGCCTCACTTTGAAATGGCTGTTCGATTTGTTGGTCTTTAGGAGCTGTGCTATCTTCAGCAATAGTATTGGCTAGTTCAGGTTTAGGGATTTGCGCTGCGCCATATAGGAGTAGTTCTGGTTTGTGTTTGTATGGCACTATTTCGCTAGCAGCCAATAAGTTAGATCTATTTGTCTCATCTGCGAATTTATCTGCAACTACAATAGGCAGAGGTAAATCTAAGGGGATGAGCTCTCCATTATCCGTAAAATTGTAACCAGCTTTTATAACGCAGGTTAATTGATGCTCATTATTTTGATTATATCCAGGGTATAATTCAGCTTTATATTTCGTATAATTTTTAATTTCCAACATAGTTTCAATATAGCTGGAAATATAAAAAACACAATACGGTTAAAAGTACTGTAGAGCAAGGCTAAGGGACATTCTTATTAAGAACGTCCCCCACAAGACTATTTAGATTCTTCTTTCTCTTCGGTTATTTTTGCTTTTGGCTTGGGCTTAGCTTCTTCTTTTTCTTTTGTAATCACTGGGTGAGTATGGGGCCAAGCAGAAAATGGAAACGGTTTTTCATTTTTCACATAGGTGACAAATGCCATAATCTGTTGAATATAGATGCTAAGGCCTTCGCTAAATGGCAAGAGAGCACTATTTGGTTTGCCTACAAAGAGGGTGTATAAAAATTGGAATATCGCGATTAACCAGATTAAGGTTATAGCAATAAAATAAACTACAATGGCAAACAGGACCATAAAGATCAGTCTAATCCATTTGTCCGTGACAGATAGTTTTTCTTTTAACGTTTGAGTCATGATATCTCTCCTATTTTGATTTATTTCGCTATAATACCACATATGAACATCTTACTAAATATTTTAGCTTTTTTTATTGCTATATTTATGCTTGTACTGGTGCACGAGTTTGGCCATTTTTGGGTTGCAAGGCGACTGGG
>JAGLXC010000208.1 GCA_023133095.1 Gammaproteobacteria bacterium
AATCGTATGAAATTGCAATAAAAGCGGATAGCCACAATCCCCCTAGTTTGGCACTTACTATTGTTTCACCCTTTCAGGGTTCGGTTTCGGGAAGAACTCAATACCCAAGGTTTCACCTTGGGCTATCACATTTTGCCCCGTTGGGGCAGTTGTCCATATCAAACGTCAATTAATATGTCCAGCAATTCTGGATATTGACACTAATTTCGTAATGAAAACACGTTTAAAGGTGGTTTACAGACTAAGCGTCTACAGGCAGGATGTGATAATGATTATTTATTGAAGGTATTGCTATCATGAAATTTCATGCGATTGCCATGTTTAAGTTGCCCCTAAGCCAGTGACAATCCTTAGTGCCATATATAGCTGAAAATCATCTTGCATTAGCTGTTTGTCAGACATTATCTCTTGTTTGTTGGGTAATGACATGTCGCCATTTTTTATGTGATTTAAGAGGTCAGCTTCGTAAATTCCAGCCAGAGGAGTATCACTATCCTTGCTAAGGGTGATTTGCTGGGGTTTTACCTCTACATTTGGTTTGATTCCTTTGGCCTGAATCGAACGACCATTCGGGGTATAGTAGAGTGCGGTGGTAAGTTTTATCGCGGTCTTTTTGTCAATCGGGATTACAGTTTGAACTGAGCCCTTACCAAAGCTTTGGGTTCCGACTATTACTGCGCGTTTGTGGTCTTGTAGGGCGCCTGCGACAATTTCAGCGGCAGAAGCCGAGCCTGAATTTATTAAGACAACAATAGGTTTTTTGGCTAAGAGATCACCTTTATGTGCCTTAAAGTTTTCGCGATCATTTTTTTCTGCTCCCTGGATATAGACTATTAATTTGTTATGTTTTAGTTTTTTTGCATCTAAGAAGTCATCTGCAACATCAACTGATGGCTCAAATAGGCCGCCTGGGTTATTGCGTAAGTCAATAATTACGCCGTTTAATTTATTGTGGGTTTGCTGTTTTAGTTGTTGTATAGCTTTGGCTACATCTTTTGCTGTATTTTTATAGAATATGGCAATTCGAATATAGCCATAGTTGTGATCGAGTACCTTTTCTGTAACTGTTGGAACTTTTATGCTAGCGCGTTTTACCGTTATTTTTAAAAGCTTATCTTGCTGCTTTCGGACTATGTAAAGTGTTACTTTGGTGCCTTTTTTACCGCGGATCAGATTAATTACTTTTTGTGATGGCATATCTTTTATTAATTTGTTGTCTATTTTTACTATTAGATCGCCAGTTTTAACTCCTGCTTTATCTGCGGGTGAGCCTTCGATTGGAGCGATGACTTTTAAGATTCCGAATTCTGGTATCACAGTTACGCCAATTCCATCAAATTTACCATTAGCAATTACCTGTATATCTCTAACATCCTCTTCATCTAAATAGGCGGAGTGAGGGTCTAGTTTTTCTAGCATGCCAGCAATTGCATCATCAAATAGTTGTTGATTGTTAACTGGCTCTACATAGTAGTGGTGAATTGTTGCAATTACTGAAACAAAACGTTCCATTTGTGCTGTAGTGATAGTTTGTAATTCTGCTGCCTGCGCGGTTGTTATGCATAGTAATAATAGTCCGGTAGTAATAATGTACTTAAATGTTCGCATTATAATTCTCCTATCTGCACCATAATGCAGGGTTGACTGGATTGCCATTATGACGCATAGCAAAATAGAGGCTTGGATGTTGATAGCCCCCACTTTTTCCAACTGTAGCAATTGTCGTGCCTTTTTGTACTATGTCGCCGACTTTTTTATTTAGTGTTGCATTGCGGCCATAGAGGCTCATGTAGCCATGGCCATGATTTATGATTATTAGTAGGCCATAGCCGCTCAGCCACTCTGAAAATACTACGCGGCCGGTAGCAACTGCATGTACTGCTCTGCCTTCAGGCGCCTGAATTAAAACCCCGCTCGATTTTAATTGGCTGTGCATGATTTTACTGCCATATAGGTTTTCTATTTTACCATTTGTTGGCCAGGATAATTTTTTGTGTGGATGTTTTAAATTGGCAGTAAATTCGGTTGCAATGGTGCTAGATTTTAACCGGTTAATTATTTTGGCTAAGTTTTTTTTGTCAGTTTTTTGTTTGTGAAGTTTTTGTTGTTCGGTTTTAAGTTTAGCATCAATTTTATGCAGTAAAGCTGCACGGGTTTTTTTGCTGATGACAAGATGTTGTAATTCATGTTGCTCTTTGGCTTCCAGTGCAACCAATCTATTGGTCTCGGCGGTAATGTTTTTTTGGTTTTGCTCTATTCGT
>JAGLXC010000209.1 GCA_023133095.1 Gammaproteobacteria bacterium
ATTATTGCTCATCTGCAAATAGCGCATAACTTCGCGTTTGCGATTAATATCATAGATAACATTAGAAAAATCATTTCCGCTACCACACTCTAGTAAATTAAGAGACATAGTACTACAAAAATCACGGACTTGTGGCAACAGCTTCTCCTTTTGTGGAATAGCTTCAGAAAGCTCTGCTTCATCTAGGCATCTTAAGTGTAACAACATTTTATAGTCGTAGTTTGCGATGCTATCTATCTGCTCAAACAGCATTCCTAATTTTGCAGGATCATTTTTTATTAATCCTGCAACAAACCACCAGACAATTTGCCATTTTGGTTCTGCTATGTGTTGTTGTGCTATTGCGGCAAATTCAGCGGGATATAATCTTGCAACATATATTGCAGTATAAAATTCCATAAAAGTTAAATGTAGGAAATAATAATCTTTAAACGATTCATGTTCTCCGTCATCTACTGTTTTTAATATTCCAAATTGTAGAACATAATCAAATAATCCACTGTTGCCTCCAAATTTTTTCCTGACTTTTTTTTCAAAACGATCAAGTGTTCTGCCAATAGCATTGCTACTAATAATTAAAGAACTCTTTTCATCAGACAGGCAGCTAAAGGCTAGATGCTCTAGATACTCTGTGACTAAGTATTGGTGTCGTTTTTGCTTTTCTATCTGAGTTGCTTTTTCATGCCTTAGCGATAGAAAATCATTTATTTTTTTATACAAATCAGTCATGGAGATATGACTATCTCCTGCCTTAAACTGCGCAGAATCGTTTTGCCAAATGCTACAAACAAGCTCTAGATTTATAGGTATATGAGCAGTACCCCATACGCTTAAATTGCCTCGTAAAAACCTTATTAGTTCTTCACCTTGTTCAGGTGTGTCATGGAAAAACTTTTTCACATACTCGATTATGTCTTTGTCTACAAATCCTATGTTTTCTAGCACGGATTTGATTTGTAATTGATAAGTGTAATAAGGACGAGAAGTAATGATTACTGGTGATTCACAGTTAACCAAATAATTTATGATATCTCTTAATTCATGTCGTATATCCCCATGAAAAGGCGCGACTTCATCATAACCATCTAACACCAATAACGCTCTATTTGTTGCAAGCAGTTTGTTTATCTCGTCGATGTTTACTTGATCAGCAAAACATTCATGATTAATTACTTCAGCTATAGAAATCTTACCGTTTTTTCGTAACAGAAATGAATAGTGATGTGCTCGCAAATTACGCAAAGGAATCAAAAATTTAAAATCGAATCGCCTCTTATATAAGTTAGGGGAAGCAACCATATAATTACACATGGTACTTTTTCCTGCCCCAGCCTTACCTATGATTAGTATTTGTGAGCCAAGCTTTTTCTCTTCATCAAACAGCTCTTCTAGAGGAATTTGAGTTTCAGATGCATGTAAACCCTCATAAAAACGAAGGGGATTATCTGCACTAGATAACATGTCCTCTTGTTTTTTCTGTCTCTCTTCCGGAGCTATAGTTAAGGTGGTATAAAACTTATCTATTGAAATTGCACCACTACCTCCAAATATACGTTTTATCTCATGAATTCCTTTTTTAGTATATTGAGCTTGTAGTTGTTGTTTTAAAGCTTGGATTGCTTGGTCTGGTTGAGGAACAGGTGGTCCAGCTGGGGCGGGCTGTTCGCCGATTTGTAGTTCTAGATATTGTAGACATGTGTCGCCAGGTGTGAAAATACATCTGGCTGGTGGTGGCATTTCTTTGGGATAAACAATGTGATCATAGTGATAGTCTGGGTTTTCTTTCCAACCATAAGCTACAGCAATATCTTCTTCTAAATATAAACGATGTAAAGCTACTATTTTGCTACGACTTATTGATTGGGCAATGTCCTTTTGTTGCAAATAAACTATAAGGTTTTCTATCTCTTGCCCTTCTAGATCTTTAGGTTTCTTTTCTTTGGGTATTGCATCTTTTGCAACTATTTGCTTTAACTTTTGTTGTTTATCTATTGTTAAATCTTCGACAAAAGTTTTGTGTAATTCCTCTATAGTATAAACTTCCACTGATTGCATTAGCTCGGTTATTGCTTGTTCAGAAAAAGTTCCTGCTGTTGCTTTACGTTCATCAGGTTTGGCAACTATATATTTGTAAGTTTCTGTATCTCTATAAAGAAATATAGTTGCTTGTTTAATTGCAGCGAGTGTGGGCGAGTCGGGTCTACTTTTTGAAATTTTAAAATCATACGCTTCTACTCTTTTTTGGTTATCCCTAATATTGGTAGATATATAAGCCTTGATATCACTTTTGGCATTCATGTCTTTTGGGTTTATATATTTTTGTGAATCATCAATAAAGGGCGGCAGATTCTCTAAAGCAAATATTTTATCCTTGTGTTTGAAGTACCATTTATCTTCATCACTAACCCAAACTAAAGTATTTCTATCTATTTTTTCTTTATAGAAGTCATGAAGAGAATTTCTAAAAATAACGGAAAAATCTGTCCATCTGGTTTTTAATTTTTCGCAATCCTTTTTTGCATAGTGAGTAAATAAATCATTAAAGAGTTTCTTAAACCTAGGCTCTACTTTACCATCTTTCTTCTTAGATTCTTGTATTTTAGCTCGTATTGTATCTCTGTATTCTTTATACTTTGGATCTTCAAGAAAACTCTTCCAACCAACCATTTTTATTCCAGCTACTAAGGTTAAACCGTCTTTCCACTCGCCTTCCTGCCTCTCTTGTCTTTTGCGAATGTAATATTCACCTGCCTCATCTAGCTTTGCTGCTATACAAGGGTGTTCTAACCATGTTTCCCATTTAATTTGATTATCAGGAACATTGGGGTTGGTTATATTTTCTAATTCTGTAATATGTTCTGTTATCCAAGTGTCTTGTTTGTCTTGCAGCCATTGCTGTATTAACTCTGCACGAAGTTTTTCTAGCTCATTATTCAATGCAAAATGGGTGAGTCTGTACAGATAGTCAGCATACATGATTAAATTGCCTTTGGGTCCTTTAAATCGCTTGCTATATTCCATGACAGTTTTAAATGACTCTCCCCGATAGTAAGCAGGAGGAGCTTCTGAATCATGACTACTACAGCTGACAGCTATTAAAGCAGCTTTTTTCTCTGGATTAGTTATTTCTGGTTTTGTTTTTATTGATGGCATGGTTTAGCTTTCTCATCATGTTTATACCAGTGGTCCTGCTGGTGAATAATCTGTAAATCCATCAATACAAATATTACTGTCAGGATATATGCGAGCATGTTTATCTCGTAACTGTTGGGCATATTCATGCTGAGTAACAGTATTTGTGCTATGAAATAATTTTTCACCAGTCGCTAATTTTGCTAGGTTATCTACAGCAAATGGACCGCAACTGGCGCCATCAGCTTGTTGGAGCGGTGTATGTACATAGATGTTAGGCTTCCATACAGTATCTTTATATTGCCAATCTCTTGATACAAAAAGCTGGGCAATAATACTTTGCAAAACGAATGGCAATACTTCACTAGTAGTGATATCTGTTATTAAATATCTTTTATTATAGTTATCTGGACTTTTACAATGGTTAATGCTATCAACGATATCAATGCTTTGGATTTTAGGATTGATTACTACAGATATCCAATGAATGCCATCACCCCTTTGACCTGTGTTCATAGGAACCAAGGTGATTTTATCTGTGGCAAGAGCTTCAGTTACTGTATTATAAAAAGTGATTTTGGGATCTTCATAGCCACCTTCAACTTCTTCAGTAACATTTTTATGCAGAAGTGCTTGAGCTCCAGCAACATTTACATTATCTTTTCCTTGAAATATTAATTCCAGTAATCTTGCAATATCGTCAGAAGTATACCAATTATCTAGATATTTTTTTATAAAGCTTGGTTTTGGTGTGTGAATAATAGCTTTAACAGATATTGCAGAAGTTGGTTCATGGTGAAAAAGTGATCCTGGATCATGTTTAGTTTGGGCAGCTAACAAAGCAGCAGGACTTGGTTTTGGTTGTTCTAGTGCTTCTGCTAAAGCAATGTACTTTGGCATATATAAAATTTTCTCTATTGATGCGCCCTCTCTATCTTCTGTAAATTTTTCCAATGCTTTTTCAAATCCAGGAGGTTTTCTATCCAACAAATATCTCACCATTTGTTTATCAGTATAACCTACATGACCTAATGCTTTACGCGCTGTTTCTCTGATCTCTTTATTATCATCACTTAATAGCTCAAACCAGATGTGTTCAAGTTCTTCATGGATTTCTGTCGATTTGGTTAATGCTTCAATTATCGCTACTTGTATTTCCATATCAGGCTTTTGCGCTAATCTTAGTTTTAAAACATCGATAATATCTGGTGGAAGATAATCATCATCTGCAGCAGCTTTAAAGCTTATAGCAGCATTGCCAATTATTTTAGCAGAAGCATCATTTATAAGAACATTCTTCAGGTTTTCACGCAATTCTGGCGTTGTTGGTCTGGCATGATGAGTGGCAACATACCGCATATCTTCGCAAGGGCTTACTAAACAATCTCTCAGGCTTTTTTCAGTAAAATAGGATTTACCATGCCAACATAGTGCATAACTAATGGTTGCTCTGATGTTTGTATCAGGTTCCCCGTCAGATTCACCTGATAGACGTTGTTGGAGAACATCAAAAACCTCTTGGTTCCAATGACTTGCACTACTGTTAAAAAATTCTGCGACAGCTTTGCGTACTAGATTACTTGCATCTAAAATAAAACTTACAACAGTTTTCATAATAGCATCTATAGCTTCAGGCGAAGAAAAATGTGGTAATAAACAAGGATAAAAAATGGCTTTGATTGCTGTTATTCTAACTTTTGGATCAGTATCTAGCATACCCTGTTGTATTGCTTCGACAATTTCTGGTTCTTTATCAGAGCGGAAAAATCTGATTGCTGAAAGCAAGGTGCTTCTAACCTCTGCATTTTTGTGGCCTCTTAATAAGAAGAGTCTACCAAAAATTTTCTCTCCAACATTTCCTACATGTCCTAATATTATTACAGCACCACTTAGTTTTGGAGGGTTATCTATATCATTTAACAAAGCTATTGCACGATTTTCTATTGAACTATTAGTAGAGGCAAGACGACCTAAGATGTTGGCAGCACATTGTCTAACGCTTAAATAATTACTATCAAATTGAGTAAATAATGCATTAAAAACATCATCCGTACAGACTTTTAGTTCCCCTAGCGCTGTTATAAGACTACTAATTACTCGTTCATCATTTTCTACGGATAATCTTCTTAGCAAGACTGCAATAATACCAGCATCAGGGCATTGCATTTTTCGAAAGGCATTTACAACAGTATCTCTTGCAATAGGATTGTCGCCATTTAAATGATCTAGCAATCGTTGTTTAAGATCAGAATCATTTCTAGCATGCTTACCAAAAAAACCTGCTATCGCTTGTCTATCTGGCTCACTAGAAACATCTAGCCGCTCGAAAAGAGCCTCAACAACTCGTTTATCTGCTGTTTCTAAAAACATAAACTCTTTGGCGAAGTAAGCAATATCTTTATCTAAAAAGTGTGGCAATACACATAAGGCTTTCTCTTGGTCATATAGGTGAAAATATTTTATAGCATATGTTGCGGCATCTTGTACAATCGGGCTTGGATCACTTAGAAGGCTAATCAATGGATCTGCTAATCGATTTTTTACCTCTTGATGATGTCTAACAAGAAGC
>JAGLXC010000021.1 GCA_023133095.1 Gammaproteobacteria bacterium
CCGCATTAAAACGGCGCCATAGTTCGCGTTCAAATGGTTGGCTCCAACCGCCAGCAAATAATCGATGAGATAACCTATAATTCTCTATCTGGGCAAAGCCTTGATAGGCAACTTTTTTGGCTAAAATTTTAAAATCGTTATGGTTCATTTAGTGGTTGCTTGAATTGCTGTTAAGGCAATAGTAAACACAATATCTTCTACTAAACAGCCACGCGATAAATCATTAACCGGTCTTGCTAATCCCTGTAGCATTGGACCAATACTTAAAATATTAGCGCTACGCTGGACTGCTTTGTAAATTGCATTACCAGTATCCAAATCTGGAAAGATACATACTGTTGCCTGACCTGCAACTACGCTATTGGGCGCTTTTTGGGCAGCTACTCCCTCAACTTCAGCTGCATCATATTGCAAAGGACCATCGATTACTATATCGGGTCGGCTCTTCTGTACAATCTCAGTTGCCTCTCTTACTTTATCAACATCTGCTCCAAATCCAGAACTACCAGTACTATAACTTATCATAGCAACCTTTGGCTCAACCCCAAATAATTTTGCAGAATCAGCACTGGCAATTGCAATAGCTGCTAGCTCTTTAGCATTTGGATTGGTGTTCACTGCGCAATCGCCATAAACCAAAACCTGCTCAGGTAAACACATAAAAAATATCGATGAGACTAGATCTGTTTCTGGCGCTGTCTTTATTAATTGCAGTGCTGGACGAATAGTGTTCGCTGTCGTATGCATGGCTCCAGAGACAATGCCATCGACCTCATTTTGTTGTAACATCATAGTTGCTAAAACCATGTGGTCTTGCAAAGATTCGTACGCCTCTTCCTTTGTTAGCCCCTTATGCTTACGCCGCTTTACCATAGGCTCAACATAGCGATCTATCACAGTACTGGGATCAATAATTTTAATCTTATCACTTAATTCAAATGCATGTTTTTCTGCTAATTCTCTAACCTCAAGTGGATCACCAATCAAGACACAATGGGCCAATTTGCGCCTGGTACAAATAACCGCAGCTTGCAGAATACGAGGATCCTGAGACTCAGGCAAAACAATGGTTTTCTTTGCAGCTCTAGCCTTTTTAATTAGCTGATTTCGAAATATAGGTGGTGATACCCGCTTAGGATAGTTCATTTTTGCTACGGTTTTTACCCAGTCAGCTGGAATATGTTTAGCAATAAAACTAATAGCCGCATTTTTACGAATTTTTGGCCGTTTTTTGTAGGGAAGACAAGCAATACATTTAACAATAGTTGGCACAAAATCACCAGGCTGTTCAACTCGGTTGATTATGCTGCCAATAATACGTTTATTTATAGGTGTACCAAAACGATGTGCTGATATAGTAAGCTGGTCCTCCAAAATTTCACGATCTTTGTAGTCAGCCGCACCTAAAAGAATAATCTGGGCATCCAGAGCATAGGCAATTTCGGTGTTTAAATAGGCTGCGTATGGGCGGTCAGCAGAATAAGATAGCCCTTGCGCAATAACCACATCAGCATGCTTTTCCACCTCTTCATGGAGCGCAATAACCTCTTCCAATAGCTCATTTATCCAACCTTGGCTCAGCAAATGTTCTGCGTGTCTGATATGGATAGGTTGGCCCTTAACCAATTCCGCCGGTTTGCGTTTAGATTTTTGATCTATTGGCTGAAAAAATTTGGCTTTGATTTTTTGATCTTGAAAAGCCTTGGTTAAGCCAAGCGTTACCCGATTCAGCTCCACTTTGCTGCTGGTAGGAATTATAATAAAAGTATTAGCCATTTTAAACTCTCCTTAGTTAGTTAAGGCGATCGCATCTTGCGCGATCATTAGCTCTTCATTTGTAGGAATCACCAGTGCTTTAGTACTACCCTCTGTAGTAATTATAGCACCATTTTGTCTGCCATGAGTTTTGTTTTGCTCTGCATCAAGCTGAAAACCCAGCAGTGACAGCCATTTTATAGTGTTAGCACGAATAAAATCGGAATTTTCACCAATGCCACCAGTAAAGATCAGAGCATCTATCTGACCTAGAGGAATAGCATAAGAACCGATATATTTGGCTAAGCGATAGCAAAAAATTTCAGCGGCCAGAGCTGCCTGCTCATTGCCATTAGCTGTAGCCTCTTCAATAGCACGCATATCAGAGTCAATACCAGAGATACCCAAAAGCCCGCTCTCTTTGTTGAGCATGTTATTAACTTTGCGGATATCATAGCCTAAAGAGTCAACCAAATGAGCATGCAGGCTAGGATCAATATCACCAGATCGAGTTCCCATAACCAGTCCCTCAAGCGGAGTCAAACCCATGCTGGTATCAACACTCTTGCCGTTAGCTATGGCGCAAACACTGCAGCCATTCCCCAAGTGTGCGGTAATAAATGAGCATTCTGTTAGAGGTTTGCTCAGCAAATTAGCAGCTTGCTGTGCTACAAAACGATGGCTGGTACCATGGAAGCCATAACGGCGAATCTGATGTGATGTATATAGATCATAAGGTACCGCATATAAAAATGCATGTTTTGGCATGGTTTGATGAAAAGCGGTATCAAATACAGCTACTTGCGGTAATTTAGGCAGCGCCTTTTGTGCAGCCTCAACTCCAGCAATATTAGCTGGATTATGCAGAGGCGCTAACCCCTGACAATCTCTAATGGCATCTAACACTTGAGGATTTATGACCGCCGAAGCTGTAAAACGCTCGCCGCCATGCACAACCCGGTGGCCCACTGCAAAAAGGCGTTCTGCCAACTCTTTATCTTGTTTAATCAGATCCAAAATAAAGTTTAACGCATCTGGATAATTAACATTTGGTAATGCCTGTTGCTGCTTGTTACCGTCCTGTTTCCAGGAGATGCCCGCCTCTTTGGCACCAATACACTGCACCAAGCCATTAAAGCTATTCTGCTCCGAAACCGGATCAACTACGGCAAATTTGATTGATGAGCTGCCACAATTAAGCACTAATACAAGATTTTTTAACATGTTGTCTATCCTATCTATTATTTTTAAAATTAAATCACGAAGAGTATGGCTAGAGAGTATAAGATTCCTGCAGGGATCTGTCCATACCCTTCGCGATTGAATTTTATGCTGTGTTGTCTGCCTTTTGGATTTTATAGCGAGATCCTTGCAAAAAATTACAATTCTTTAGGAAAAATTAAACCACATAGAAAAAACAACCAAAAAGTAGGAATCAAAATAATATACAAATTTATTACAACAACCATACCAAGACCTATCATAAGTAAACTAGTTAATAATGCAGCTATAAAAGCAAAAAAGATGATTTGGATTGGCTTAAAGTAGTGAATAACAAATCGATTAAGTAAATTCCCGAGAAAATATCCAAACCCCAATAGAAAGGCTATATGTCCATAGCTTACAACTGAGTATTTTAAAACACCTTTAGGCTTAAAGATAGGCAAAGGCTCCCAGGTAATAAATGGTTTTATCCGCGGCTTGTATCTGCCCAAGTCATCTAAATATAAAATATCAAACACTGCATCTTCTTCAGCAAACATCTGATTGGCTCGATGCAAAAAACAATGACATGGAATAATCCCAATATCATCTTGAGCCAGCAACCTTTTCCGAATTCCCTCTGGGTTCGCTATGGCAATAGGTAACTTAGCATCATAAATAGCTAAAAACATACAGATAGTCTCTACTAATCTGCCGATTGAAGCACCTGCAAGCGTGACCTCGAAACCCTCTTTATTGTAATAAGATGGACGCGACACATGAAGATCAATAATTGACTCAAGAAGCAGCATATATTTCAACTAGCTATTTCTATGCTCGTGCAGAAAAAGCTGACAGAGATTGCTTGCTGTTAATAACAGCCTTAAGGTTAATATGCTAATATAGATAAATTGATGTTACCTAAATTTGGCCAATGAGAGCAATTACAAACCTATTTTAACAGGAGAATTATTATTATGAATAAAAATCTTTGCCAGCTTGCACGTGATGATTTTTGGAGCCTCACAGGAAAAACTGGCTGGCCAGGAGCTGTTATTGGGGGAATAGTTTTAATTGGCACAGCAGATTATCTACATCGATGCAATATCCCTGTAACACTACATACCGCAGCAGCTAACGGCGATTTTGATGAATTTAGACGATTGGTACAAAGAGGCTCTGACACTAGAACAGTAAATAATGGTAAAACTCCTATAGAGCTAGCCCACCAAACAGGCCAGTATACTTTTATCAAAAACTGTGCTGTGTTTTTAGCCAGAGATGATAATAGCCAACAATTTGCGTTGGCTATTGGCGCGTTATATTACTCCAAAATATTTAACCAAGAAAACTTTGATATTCTTGTAGCCAACCCACAAGATGCACTGAATATTGTGAAGCTTTTTATTGCTATGGATAAGGCAAAAATGCTTACACTGAGAAACAGAGTTGCCATTATTGCAAGAGCTGAACATGCTGAAAAAATATTGCCAGCTTTTAGCTTATTGCCTGAACCTCTGCGCACACAAGAAAACTTTGAGCCTCTTCTAGTAAGACCAGAATTTGCAAACAATATTGCGAAATTCCTTGTTGCCTTGCATACGGCAAATATATTGTCTCCGAGAACTAGGATAATCAGTATTGAAAAGGCTGAACATGCTGAAAAAATATTGCAAGCTTTTAGAATTTTGCCTGAACTTCTGCGCACCCAAGAAAACCTTGAACCTCTTGTAGTAAGGCCGGAATTTGCACAGGATATTGCTCGGCTCTTTATTGTTCTGGATAAGGCAGAAATGCGTACACCGAGAAACAGAGATGCTATTGTTGCAAGAGCAGAACATGCAGGAAAAATGGCGAGTTCACTCTATAAATTAGCTGAACTAAGACGCACACAAGGATTCTTTGATGCTCTTGTAACAACACCACTAGATTCAGATGATGTTGTGAAAATGCTTATTGACTTACAGAAAGCAAAAATACTTACTCCAGAAAATAGAGATGCCTTTGTTGCAGCAAAGCCAGAAAACATGAGGGACATAGAAGCTCTTTTTTCTATATTACCGCCTACCCAAGAGATTTTTTCTATGCTTATAGAATTTTCAAAAAATATGTATTTTTCAAATCATTCGAGCAACATATGGTGCGCCTTTTTTGTATGGCCCGAGACAATGCGCACCCAAGCAAACCTTGATGCTTTTATAACAACAGGAGAATATTCAGGGACAATTGGTGGAATTTTTGGTTCATTCAAGCTTCCTAAGGAACTGCATACGCAAGCAATCTTTGATGCTCTTGTAGCAAAACCGCAATATGCATCGGATATTGCAAACCTCTTTGTTGCTTTGGGTAAGGCAGGAATACTTATCCAGAAAAATAGAACTATCATTGTTGACAGGGCGAAAGATGCAGACAAGATATGGCTGGCTTTTGTTACATTGCCTGAGCCACTGCGCACCCAAGAACATTTTGAGGTTTTTGCGACAACACCGCAATATGCATTGGATATTGCGCAGCTCTTTGTTGCTTTGGATAAGGCAGGAATACCTATCCCTGAAAATAGAGAGGCTATTGTTGCAAGGCCCGCAGATGCAACCAAGCTATTGAGTGTTTTTGACACATTGCCTGCGCTACTTCGCACTCAAGAAAATCTCAATGTTCTTGTAGCAAACCCGCAATATGCATTAGATATTGCAGAGCTTTTTGTTGCTTTGGATAAAGCAAGAAGGCTTACCCCGGGAAACAGAGCGGCCATTGTTGCAAATCCAGAAAATGCGGGCCAGATATATCAATCTTTTATAGCATTGCCTGAGCCTCTGCGCACTCAAGAAAATTTCAATGTTCTTGTGGCAAACCCGAAAGCCTTGGTTCATGGTCTTACCGGAAAACCTCAAGCATCCTACCAAAATTATGCTACATTTACGTTATGGGGAGCATATGAAACTGGTGAAGGTATGCAGCATAACCAAGGCGGTGGTGAACCTCCTGTGCCAAGCGCAGATGGGTCAATGAGACACTAAACCTATGAAAACAAAATATAAGTACCAGGGCAACAGGATGTTGCCCGAACGCGACCCAGCAAATGAAGGTCACCGCTAAACTTCGGAGACATTGATGTTCAGCCTGGTTACCATAATCAGATTCAAAATATATTTTATGCTTCAAAAATCACCTATAAGATGAATTACAGCACCAAAAATATACTATTTACTGTGAAACATCAGCCAACTGCAGCCATTGCTCCTCATGCTCTTCATATTGTTTTACCAGAGTCGCTCTTTTTGTATCCAGCCTTTCCAATTCAGCCATGTTGTTAATTGAATCATCGCCCAATTCAGAAATTTTAAGTTCTATATCTGTTATTTGTCGCTGCAGTTTATCAATATTCTTTTCCATGGCTGCCAATTGCTTTTGGTTGTTTTGTTTGCCGACTTTTTTCGATGATCTTCCTACCTTATCAGATTTTAACAAATAATCTTGATATGCATTAAGATCACCTGGGAAATGCTGAACTTTTTTGTCCGCGATTAACCAGTAATCATCAATAACCTGTTTTAATAAAAAGCGATCATGTGAAACTAGAACAACTGCGCCCTCATAACTTTGCAATGCTAATATTAATGCTTGGCGCATATCTAAATCGAGATGGTTTGTAGGTTCATCTAATAACAACACATTTGGTGCCTGCCAAACTATTAAGGCTAGCGCTAATCTTGCCTTTTCACCACCAGATAAGTTTTTGACTGTCATTAATGCCATGTCACCCCGAAAATCAAAACCTCCCAAAAATTTTCGCAGCTCTCCTTGCGTTTTATCTGTCGCTATTTTCTGCAGATTTTGCAGCGGACTTTTGTCGCCATCTAATCGCTCTAATGTATGTTGTGCAAAATAGCCAATTTTCAGATTTTTATTCCTAATAACCTCACCCGAATTGACTGTTAACTCTCCAGCTAATAATTTAATCAGGGTAGATTTACCTGCGCCATTTCTGCCTAAAAGTGCAGCTCTATCCTGAGTGTTTAATTGAAAATCTACACTCTCTAATACCTGTTTTTCGGTGTAACCAAAACCAATCTGTTGCAACGACAACAATGGATTAGCTAAATATTTAGGCTCTTTAAACTCAAATGAAAAAGGTGAGTCAACATGAGCTGGCATAATCTCCTGCATCCGCTCTAAGGCTTTAACTCGGCTTTGAGCTTGCCGCGCTTTTGTGGCTTTTGCCTTAAAACGGCGAATAAAATCCTTCATATGTTCAGCCTGACGCTGCTGTTTTTCATATTGCTGTTGCTGTTGCGCCAGAGCAGAAACTCGTTGCCTTTCAAAGCTTGAGTAGTTACCACTATAATTTTTTATCTGCTTGTTCTCTATATGAACAATGTTATCAGCGATTTTATCTAAAAACTCACGGTCATGAGAGATAAACAGTAATAGCCCCTGATATTGCTTCAACCATTTTTCCAGCCAAATAACTGCATCTAAATCCAGATGGTTGGTAGGCTCATCTAACAATAAAACTTCAGAGGGAATTAAAAGTGTACGCGCAATATTCAAGCGCATGCGCCAGCCTCCGGATAAGGTGTTAACTGCAGCCGCCATCTCCTCCTCATTAAATCCCAATCCTGTTAAAATTTTTGCGGCTCTTGTCTCTGCAGTAAAACCATCAATGTTTTGCAAAGCCTCATATAATTCAGCAATTTTCATGCCATCATGATTTGCTTCTGCTGTTGTTAATTCATCCTGACATTTTCTAAGCAGAACATCAGCATCAATTACATATTCTAAGGCACCTCTATCACTCTGTGGAATCTCTTGTTCTACAGTAACTATGCGCAACTTTTCTGATAGTGAAACGTCACCAGCTGTTGGATCTAATATTCTTTGTAGCAAAAGAAACAGTGAAGTTTTACCGCTACCATTTTTACCCACCACGCCAATTTTTTGCCTATCATAAAAAGATACATTAGCATCAGAAAATAGCAGTTTAGCTCCTCGTAATAGCTCTACCTTACTAAGCGTTATCATGACTTTACTCCAGCTGCGAATCGCACCATAAAAATAATTCCTATTCCACAAACAATAAATGCAACAGCTAATGGCAACTGCGTATTATCGGGCACAATTGAGATAACCCCGCTCGCAATCACTCCACCCATTATCTGGATAAAACCAACTATAGCACCGGCAATTCCAGCAATTTTTGGAAATGGCATTAAGGCACCTGCAAATGCGTTAGGAAAAATTATTCCAGCGCTAAAGACCATAATCATTACCGGAATAATAACTGGCCAAAACTTAACCACCCCTAACAACCAGAATAGTAGCGTTAAAAGTCCTGCTAGAAATAGCACATATCCAGCTATCTTTAACATTCTATTAATCCCATATCGATCAATTAATTTTGTATTCAGCAAAGCGCCTGCCGCATAAAAGACTCCACCCGCAGCTGCTACCCAACCAAAACCAACCGGGCTTATCTTAAGAGTATTCTCTAATAAAATAGGCCCAAGCGTTAACCAGGCAAGGATTGATCCATAAATAAAAAATATAGTCATTCCATAACCGACAAAAGTACGACTGCTAAATAATATTGCCAAATTCAAAGCTATTTTTTTAAATCGCAAATTTTCTATGGTTCTATGACGATTGGTCTCTTTCAGGTGAACAGTACCGACATAAAGCGCCATAAGTAGGTATAAAGCAATAAACACAAAGCTAGCCTGCCAACCAAACAGTAGCTGCAAATATCCGCCAATTAATGGCGCGCATGCAATTAACACAATATTGACAAGCGCCGTATAAGAGTAGGTTTTTGCCAGTTGATTGCCCTCCAGCAGATCTCTGACAATCGCCCCTGCTAATACCACTCCAGCGCCTGCGCCCAAACCTTGCAGCAATCGTCCAATCATAAGTAGAGCGATAGAATTTGCAAACAGACAAACTATAGTGCCGAACAGGCAGAATAGCAATCCTGTTAATAATGGTTTGCGCCGACCGACTGCATCAGAAACTGGCCCATAAATAAGTCTGGAAGCAGAGAAACCTACCATATAGAGAAACACAGTCGCCTGTACCAAATGAGTCGTGGTATGGAGCGCCATAGCAATCGCTGGTAGCGATGGCAAATATAGATCAGAACCTACCTGACCAATGGAAGCAAATAGAACTGAGATAGTGATAACATAACTTAATAATTTCATTGTGTTGCCCCATTTGGGCTTAGCATATAATAGTATAAGGAAAAGCAGTATAGACTATGGCCAGCAAAAAACAACTCTATCATCGATAGCTAAAATATCCTATAGGACCCTCACAAATATTATGTGCAATATCACCGTCCATTTTGTTTTTAAGCCCTATTATTGCGCCGCAAATTTTTTATAGCAGAACTGTCAGCAAAAAACCTCTTCTTTTAATCATTAATCATGATTGCTGCTTAACACCACGGCAATCGCATAAAATTTCATGCTAGCAATAGCTTCAATAAATAATCATTATCCCCTGCCTGTAGACGCTTAGTCTGTAACCACCTTTAAACGTTTTTTCATTGCGTAGTAACATCAAAGCTATCCTGCAACCACTATATCTATTAATTCGTGATCAGTCTTTTTTAAAATCCGCGGATCTGATAGATCCTTAAAATAACGTATTATCGATAAGCTCGTTACTTCTTTAAAAAAAGCTTTTTATTACATTTTGTAACTGCTATGCCACCTTAAATTAGGGGGGTTGTAGCTATTTTTCGCCGGGAGCCGCTGTTAATGTCTGGAATATTAATTGACGTTTAATATGGACAACTGCCCCAACGGGGCAAAATGTGATAGCCCAAGGTGAAACCTTGGGTATTGAGTTCTTACCGAAACCGAACCCTGAAAGGGTGAAACAATATGCCACAATCTTTGCCCCTATGTTTCAGGATGAATTTCGCCGTATGATGGAAAAATACGCTATAACATGGGATGAACGGTATGTGTGGGATTGATTTTTACACGATTCCCAAGGCGTTGCCTTTGGCTATCACATTACGTCCCTTTGGGACTTCGCGAATACAGATTACTGTAGAGTCAATCTCTCTGCGGCTCCCGGCAAAACTGTCCGGGCTTGCCCAGCATGGCCGTTAGCCTCATTACAGAAATTTATTTCGCAGCTTGATTTACTTGTATGCGCCAAACTAGAACGACCTCACCCTTAACAGCCTTTTTGTTAGTTCATTAAGTTTAACAGATCAGTGTCCGATAAGTTAGGGCAAGATCAACCGCCCCAGCATTTAGCCACAACGCCACTGCCGGTTATCGCTCTATTTCCCTGCTGATCTAAACTCAAAGTGCCACAATCTTTATCAGCTGTAGCTTGCTGGCCAAAAGGCTTCGCGATAACACGATAGCCAACATCTGTTGCTACTACAATTTGCAGCTTATACAGACTGGCATCAATATTGCTAATTTTTAGATTGGCAAGAGCTGCGCCACTATAGGAGTAGTTATCATTGTAATAGCTCTCCATGCTGGCAGCTAAATCCTGCAATGCAGTCGCAGCATTAGCACGGCGAACTTTTACCACATATGCGCTATAAGATGGATAAGCAATAATGCTCAGGATACCTACAATTGCGAGTACAATTAGCAGCTCCAACAAAGAAAAACCAACCCAAAATTTTTTAATTGCATTTTTTAACATATATGTAATTATGGCTATAGTTTATAGTTAATCAATACAGGAATTTATGCGTAAATACTTTTTTGCCTTAGCAATAACTCTCTTTATAACTGCTGTTGTAATTCAATCATTTGGAACTCTCTCTCCTGACGTCAGTTTTTTATTACACATTACTCAAAAAATGCTCCATGGTGGTCGTTATTATTACAATTTTTTCGAAATAAACCCGCCTTTGATTCTATATCTCTACACCCCACCTGTAGTAATTGCTCATTTACTACATTGTGGTTTTTTTATTCCGATCAGAACCTATGTTTTTGCTATTGCAGCAGGATCACTAATATTATGTAATTGGTTGTTACGAAAAATATTTGCTCAAGAGAACAATTACAGCCATGGACCTCTCTTGTTGGCTATAACTTTTGCTTTTGTGTTAATGCCTGGAATGCAGTTTGGTCAGCGTGAACACATCATGATTATGCTGGTTGTGCCATATTTTTTACTGGTCTCATTACGCCTTACAGGAAAATCGCTAGAGATATGGCAGCTAGTCTTTATTGGTATTCTAGCTGGCATAGGCTTTGCGTTAAAGCCCTATTTTTTTATCCCATTGGCGCTAGTAGAGCTATACTTTTTATTAAAAAAAGGTAAGTTTTGGGCCTGGCTGCGTCCTGAAATAGCAATGATTGGCCTAGTTTCAATCATCTATTTAGCCACTATTTTTCTTTTTTTCCCTGAATATATCGACAAAATGGTACCAATAGGCTGGAAACTATTTTATGCAGCATATCATGTGCCATGGCTATGGGTACTAACTCAAGTACCTATAGCCTTTTTCTGTATTGTGATTATTTTATTGGGATTCTCTTATAAAAAAATCCAACAATTACAACTAGCTTATGTTTTATTGATAGCGAGCATAGGCTTTTTTGTTTGCGATATTATACAGCAAACTATTTTTTACTATCATATTCTGCCGCTATTTACGACAAGCATGATGTTACTGGTACTTTTATGGCAACCTAAACAATATCAGAGTTATAAATACAGAGGCGTAATTTTGTACAGCATCATCGTTGCGTTATTACTGTTTCCTATAGCTATAACTTATTGTAAAAGTAGAGAAACGATAGCTGTTAAATATCAGAATGTCTTACCATTTGCTAAATTGATTAACAAGTATGCTAAGCATGGATCTATTTATTGTTTTTCTATCTATATCTCTACAGCATATCCCGTAATAGATTATGCAAAGGTCACCACAACTTCACGCTTTCCAAGCTTTTGGCCATTACGAGGGATAAAACGTCAATCAACAGACAAAAAATATCAGCGTATGTTTGTTAACAATGTAATCCAAGATTTACAAAAACAGCCACCAAGTTTAATCATAATAGGCACCAAACCTAACCCCTATTTTATTCCCATCCCTGGGTTTAATTACCTAACGTTTTTTGGCAAAGATCCTCGCTTTAATGAAATTTTCAAACACTATCATTATCGAGAAACATTTTTCTCTTTTGCTATCTATCAACGTGAAACATAATCTATTGCTTGCTGTAGATTTTGCTGCTGCACTTGACCCGGAACAAATCTAAATTTGTTTTTATCTAGATTACCAACAAAAAACGCAGGGGTTCCCAGCGGCGGTTTAATCCCAACCTCTTTTGCCAATTTATAATTCGTATTTAATTGCTGCGCTACTTGTTTGCTCTGCATATCTTTTTGTAATTTATCAGTATCAATCCCTAATGATTGGGCAATATGCAAAACATCATCTTTAGTAATCGGATAACCTTTTTT
>JAGLXC010000210.1 GCA_023133095.1 Gammaproteobacteria bacterium
GTCCCTAAATTAAGAGCGTCCCCTAGCTACGTCCCCTGGATATTATCCATGGATGCAGCTTGCGTAGCTCAGGCGACAACTGTTTAATTGCAGATCTTGCTTGATCTGCAGTTGCATAATGACCATATACCAATATGTACCAAGCTTTGTTATCGCGCTTCGTTGCAACGATAGTTGTGTTACCGGCAAGCTTATGTGCTGCAACAAAACCTTCTAATCTCACGCGATTAGAAGAGCCCAGCAATTGGATAGCATATCTTTTAGCTGGCAAAACAGGTTTATCATGCTTAACTTTTGGCTTCACCTCAATTTTAGCTGTAGCTTTAGCCTTAACAGCAGGAACTGCAGGAGCTTTAACCACAGGCGCCAAATCATCATTTAATGGTTGCGGCTTAGCTTTTACAGCTGGAGTCAACTTCACCAGATGCGGTGGTTGCAATAACATATGCGGAGCAGGCGCTCCAAGCACAAAATGGTTAATGTAGAAATTGATCACCTGTCGCTTAAACAGAACCATAGAGAATAACACGACGATAAGCAGAAACAGGCATAAAACCCTCGTGGAATGATTTTTTATAAAATCTAATTTACTCATAGTATATCCTTAGCATGTTTACAGATAATTTTCAGCTCTTAATTTTTTAATAATATCTTGCGCTACAAAATAGACAGAATTATGATCAGTATTGTATACCAAATCCGCTAACTCTTCATGTAGGTGATTATGCTCAGACCGCATATTTTGCAAAGCAACCTGCCGGACTGCATGCTCTTTTGCGAGCGGTCGTTTTTTGCTACGCCTGGTTCGCTCTAACTGATCTTTAAGCGATGTTTCTAAATAGACTACAATTCCATTTTCAGCCAGGGCAGCACGATTTTCTGGTAACGCAACAGCACTGCCTCCAGTTGCCAAAACAATATCGCGCAGTTTAGTTAATTCAGCAATAACATTAGCTTCACGCCGGCTATAGCCCTCAGCTCCCTCAACGTCAAAAATCCAGGGAATATCTGCGCCACTACGCTCTTCAATCACTTGATCAGTATCATAAAAGGTCATCGACAAACTTTTAGCAATATGTCGACCAATACTAGTTTTTCCCGCCCCCATAGGGCCGATTAAAAAAATATTTTTTGGCTTTTTCATATAGTTTATCCTCTACTATTTTATCCTCTACATATTTAGCTGCAGCCATTATGTTATAATCTTTGGCGTAATAAAAATCAACAATTCATTGCGCCTGGTCTCTGTACGGCTATAACGAAACAGATAACCCAAAAGCGGTATCGAGCTTAATACAGGAACTCGACTCTTCACCTTATCAGAACTCTGCTCATAAATACCACCTAAAACTATAGTCTGTTTATTTTTCACGATCGCCTGCGTATTTATCTCCCGCGTATCTACTGCTGGAACACCCCGCACCGTTAAAGTACTAACCTTATCTTGATTTACAGTAATATGCAGTAATATTTTATCTTTAGCAACAACTACAGGCGTTACCTTTAAGCTCAGCACCGCTTTTTTAAATGACACATTAGTATTGCCTTCAGAGGTCCGCTCTTGATATGGAACATCTTGTCCTGCATCAATATAAGCTGCTTTACGGTTTAAAGTTATTAATTTCGGCCGCGAAATTACTTTTCCATGACCCTCACTTTCTAATGCCGACAACTCCATATCCAACAATACATTATTATCTAATTTTGCTAGCGTAAAATCAAATTGACCAGGACTAATACTTGCGGCTGGCATATCCATATTAAAATCTGAGTCAGAACCACCGCTGCTAGAGGCAACTGTACCGTATTGAACCCCTAATTCATTGGTGTAATCAGCATCAATATTAACAATACGCGCTGAAATTAAAATTTGTTTGGCTGCAATATCTGTCTTTTTTATATAGTTTTCTATCTTTTTCAGATTACTTTTATCATCTTCAATCCAAAGGGCATTATTACGCTGGTTAACGCTTATATGTCCTGCTGCCGACAAAAACCCAGCCTCTTTAGATGAAAGCTCTTTAGCCATCTCTGCCGCATCACCATAATGAATTGGAATAAAAATAGAGCTTGTCGCTGCAATATAATCGCTATTATTTTGAGAGGCATGGCTAAAGGGATCACGTTCTGCCATTGCAGATGACATAAATAGAACAATAAACAATAGAATTATAACTTGCCGTAGGTAATGCATAAGATTTGCAGGCTCAGATTATTTGGTATTTTAGTTTTAGTTAGCTTAATATTTGGCAATGCCACAAAGGTAAAATCATCAATAAGGTTTGCAATAAACGCACTAATCTGTTGATAACTGCCTTGCACTGAAATTTGAAGAGAAAAGCGCGAGAATTGTGCGGTTTGCTTCTTAGCTACAGGTTGGACTGCTTGTAATGTTGCATGACTTACAGCAGCAACTTTTGCTAACTGATCCAACAATAGTGGCAAAGTAATATCAACCAACTGCTTTTTATACCAGCTAGAATAGGCACTAATTTTCCGGATCTGCCTCTCATATTGTGCTATATTATTTATCTGTACTTGTTGTTTTTGCGCTTGCGTCTTTAATATAATTTGCTGTTGTTCCAAACTAGCTAACTGCTGCTGCGCTGGCTTTATAATAGCAACATATCCAGCAAACAAAAGTATAATACCTAAAAATAAAATAGCACCATATTTTATGACGTGAGCAGACATTTTATTACAAACCCATTTTTATTAGTTTTATTAGACTTATTAACACCAACATTCTGCAGCATCGGATGAAAAAACAATTTAGATTGACTTAAATTTTCCATTAACTCTACAACTCCAACATGAGATTCCGCATTGCCAGTTAAAGTTACCTGCTGGCCAATTTTTTCTAAACCCGTTAGCTGCACTCCACCTGGCACAACAGCACTTAACTCATGAAACAATCGCGTGATATGCTTACTATCACTCCTCATCTCCTTTAATCTGACAAGTTGTTTTTGGTGCTCCTTTTGAAAATCAGCTAGTTTGGTTGCCTGTAAATATTTAGGTTTCGCATTAGCAATCTGCTGAGTTAATTGTGAATTACACCCTCTTTGTTGCCTAACTTGATAAGCCAACAATAACCGCCAACTGATAATTAATAGTAGAATGGCAGCGACACTAACTATCAAAGTTAATCGTTCGCGCTGTCGCTGCTGATGGCGCTCTTTTGTTCGCCACGGCAATAGATTAATCATAATATACCCTTCGCGATTGAATTTTATGCTGTGTTGCCTGCACCCATTCGCCATCCTCATTTATTATATATAAACTCCGGTGGCTCATGGGTTTGGCTCCTTGCCTACAATCCAATCGCTTTGGGTATAGATCACCATAAAGCCAAGCCATAACTCAACAGAAGCTGAGGCGCCAACTGTTTTAATACATCACTATCAATTGCATCTGCGATTTCTATATTCGCGAAGCAGTCTAAAGGTAAAACAGGAATATTAATTTGCCCCTTAATTTCAGCAGTCAATTCAGGATTATCAGCATTAATACCAGACAAAACTATCTGCTCTATTGTAATGGAATGACTCGCAAAACACATTTGCAAAGTCTGCTCTATTTGTTGAGTTATTGTTTGCGCATGATCATTTTGAGTTTCTGTAGCATACAACAACAAATCATCCTGAAATACACTCATCAACAATACATGTGATTTAAGATAAATGGCTGCGGTAACTACCTTTTTATTAGCTAAGTTTTTTAGCACGGCTCTTTGCAAAGCAAATGACTCTACATCAACCACAGTTGCTTTATAATTCAATTGCTCCAGTAGCGATGTTTTTTCTGCCACTTGATCTCTTTTGGTCGCAACCAACTCAACAACCGTTTTAGCAGTATCTCTTGGCGCCTCCCCTAACACGCTAAAATCCATATTAATCTCTTCATTAGCATATCCAGTATACTGTTTACTATTAGCAATCAAAAACTGCTCTATCTCATCCTCATCTAAAGAGGCATCTACCTGTAAAGTTTTATTGATGATTGTAGTATGCGGAATAGCAATAGCAATACGATAGCTTTTAGCTTTAATTTGCTCTAGTGCTTGCTGCAACGCTTGAGTTATATCTGGAACATTAGCAAAGGATGCATAAGATACAAGCCAACATTGCTCATCTTGTTTTTGCAACTCCAACAAGTTTACATAATCAACACCAAAATCAATTCCCACCGTGGCTATTGATTTTTTTCTTAGCCATTTTTTCATAGTGCTGTTACAATAATTGAGATAGCAGCTTGCTGCAATACAGAAAAAATAACGGTATAAGAGACACTTAAAATGACAACAAAACACAACACTGGTACAAAAATAGTAAAAGAGGGGCTAGCCCAAATGCTTAAGGGCGGCGTAATTATGGACGTAGTCAATGCTGAGCAAGCCAAAATTGCTGAAGAAGCTGGCGCTTGTGCAGTTATGGCGCTAGAACGTGTGCCGGCAGATATCAGAGCCGCAGGCGGTGTTGCTCGCATGGCTGACCCTGAAAAAGTGCTACAAATCATGGCAACCGTCACCATTCCTGTTATGGCTAAATGTCGAATCGGCCATTTTGTAGAAGCCCAAATTCTTGAATCTCTAGGCGTAGACTATATAGACGAATCCGAAGTATTAACCTTAGCTGATGAGCAATTTCACATTAACAAAGCCAATTTCACCGCCCCATATGTGTGCGGTGCCAAAAATCTCGGCGAAGCGTTGCGCCGCATTGGCGAAGGTGCAGCCATGATCCGCACCAAGGGCGAGGCCGGGACAG
>JAGLXC010000211.1 GCA_023133095.1 Gammaproteobacteria bacterium
GGAGCCGAGGGGAGTCGAACCCCTGACCTCTGCAGTGCGATTGCAGCGCTCTCCCAACTGAGCTACGGCCCCAGTAATATCCCCGCATAGTATATTATGAGTGATATTCCTTTGTCCACAATACCGTTGCGCCAACGACCGCTGCTGGCATAACAATAAAATTGATGATTGGCAGCATGCTAGCAAGCATAACAGTAATGCCAAAACCTAAATTTGTTGCTTTTTTGGAGGCAAGTTGCCGGCGGATTTCTCGAAAGGCAATTTTGTGATTGTCCATAGGGTAGTCTATATATTGAATGCTCATCATCCAGCCATTAAAGAGAAACCAGATGAGCGGAGCCAATACTTGAATGCCAGGAATTATAAATAGAGCTAAGCATAAAATGGCGCGTGGTAGATAGTAGATTATTTTGTGAAGCTCATGTTTTAGTACACGCGGGATGTCTTTTAGTGCCGCTGCTACTCCAGCATCCAGCTCTGAGGCTTTTCCTGTAACCAGCTCTTCTGCCTTTTCTGCTAAAAGGGCGTTAAATGGAGCAGCAATAAGGTTAGCGATGATGCTAAAGCTATAAATTACGCTTAACCAGCTGGCGAGCGCGAAGAAGATCCAGAGCAACCAGTTTAACCAATGCAGCCAATGCGGCAGAAAGCCATCAATCCATTTCATCATATCACCGAACCAATGGATGCTTAAGGTTAGTAGTAGTGCAAATACCAGCGTATTTA
The DNA here is from genome assembly GCA_023133095.1 of Gammaproteobacteria bacterium. GTDB lineage: Bacteria > Pseudomonadota > Gammaproteobacteria > UBA9339 > UBA9339 > JAGLXC01. Next base: position 727 of record JAGLXC010000211.1, read on the forward strand.
TGGTGAGAGGTATTAGCACAAAATAGCGCAATTTAGGGTGGGTCAGCAGTTTGCAGCCTTGTAGTAGGTAAGTTGGTGTCATAATTTGAATATTATACGTTTATTTTAAGCAGTGTCTCATTATATTAACGAAGCTGCTTGCATGATGTATAACCAATGATGTATAATACATCATTGGTTATATAGCATAAATAGTGGAGTGCAAATATGTCAAACCCATTTCCGTTATCAATAGCAAAAGGAGAAGACTTTTGTAACCGTAAAGCTGAAAAAGAGCGTATTACACACAATGTTAATAATATTATTCATACATTATTAGTATCACCAAGACGTTATGGAAAGACCAGCCTGGCGCTTAAAATCCTGCAAGAAGCTGAGCTCACCTATGCTTATATAGATTTCTTTATGGCATTAACTCCAGAAAAGATAGTAACTCGGATTATTAACGGCATTAATCCCACCATTTCTAAGCTCTTGCCCAAAACCAAGCGAGCTATCAGGCAAATAGAGGATTTTTTTAAAAGCTTGCGGGTAGGATTGCAATTGGGTCAGGCCAACATGGAATTCTCTTTAACCCCTATAAATCAAGATGGCGCTAAAACTATTTGGGATCTATTCGAAGGTTTAGATCAATTGGCACAGAAAGAAAATAAAAAAGTAATTGTTTTTATGGATGAATTTCAGGATATCATTCATACCAGTTTATGCGACGATATTGAGGCTGCTATTAGACATGTGGCCCAAAAAACTTCAAATTTAATATTTATCTTTTCTGGTAGCAGTAGACATTTGTTGAGTAAAATATTTGACGATAAATCGCGGCCATTATACAAGCTGTGCGACCGACTAAATTTAGAGCGTATATCGCGTAAGCATTATGAGCAATTTATTCAAACAGCCGCAAAACATAAGTGGCAGGGAGCTCTTGCAAACGATGTGTTAGAGCAGATTTTTAGCTATTCTAAATATCATCCATATTATGTAAATGTAATCTGTTCCAGATTATGGAGGCAGCGATTGATTCCCAAAGTTACGGATGTTGTAAACACCTGGAGTCAATATGCGGAAGAGGAATTTGGCGCTGTAGCAAAAGAGTTAGACGCTCTTACAACTAATCAGCGGCTTATATTGCAAACCATTGCACAATTAGGGTCAGTAAAAGAGCCAACCGCGCAGGCTTTTCTGCAATTAGTTAAGCTTGCCCATGGCAGTATTACCCAGGCTATTCAGTCACTTACACAAAAGGATTATTTATATAAAACCAGTAATGGCAATATAACTCTGGTTGATCCACTAACAGCATGGGTTTTAATTCAATAATTTTATTGAGATATGTTTATAATGCTACGCCGCAGCGGTGGTAACTATCCCTTTAGGCTGTGCATGTAAGGGCGAAAGTGCCATTGCTGAGGTGATAAGTCCGGGCGCAAGGGCGAGTTGAGATGTGATTAGCCTTGACAGCAAAAGGACAGCATTTGGATCAAACATTATGCCTCTTAAAGCATTAGGATTAGTTACTTTTCCTAATTTTGTTTTTAAATATCTTGTTGCTTCTACGCCTTTGGCAGAGAGAGCCATATACTCTTCACTTGTTAATGTTTCTTTGCTTTCATCTTCTTGCATTCTTGTAACATAGTCATCTATAACAGATTCAGTATCCAATAGGTGTAATGCTCGTTCTTTCTGTTCATCTGTGCTGTTTTCAATAAGAAAGCTAGTCAGAATTTCGTAGCAGATTCGGTCATTAAAACTTACGTTGGATTTTGCTAGTCTAAATTTAGTTAGAGATCTTTGTTTCAGATGTTTTTTGGCCCAATCTTTTAGTTGATCTTGAATATAGTGTTCACCGTGTTTCTCAATCACAAAAGCAAGAGCGCGTAAAATTTCTGGGTTATTGTCTCCAACGATTGTTTTGATATGAATGGCGCCTTGTTCTATTGTCATCATTGGATACATAAGGTATAAAATGAATAAAAACAGAGTTGACCAGGTTGATGAACCGCCTTCATCGTCGTCCTCTTTTGGTATGGCTGCTCCCAATGCGGCTTTTAAGCGCATCTTTAACGGAGCCGGCTTTTTACTTCTAAACATGACATAGCCTCTAATTCGTGAATCGTAGAGTAATTATAGGCGAAAATTATAAAAAAATCATTAAATATACCCAAAGCGATTGTATTTTAGGCAAGGCGCCAAACCCATGAGCCACCGGAGTTTATATATAATAAATGAGGATGGCGAATGGGTGCAGGCAACACAGCATAAATTTCAATCGCGAAGGGTATAGATATCAGTGCTGTTTTGAAAACATGAACCTACTTGAACCTAAAACAGGTTCGGAACCTGTTTTAGGTTCAAGTAGGT
>JAGLXC010000212.1 GCA_023133095.1 Gammaproteobacteria bacterium
AACAGCAGAACGATTTGTTAAAGCTTCATTTTTGTCGGATGAAGTTATATATAATACTGGAGATTTAGCCTGCCGTTTACCAAATGGAGATATAAAATTTTTAGGGCGCAGAGATTTTCAAGTAAAATTACGAGGTTTTCGGATAGAGCTAGGAGAGATTGAAAAAGTATTAATGAAATATCCAGATATAACCGAAGCAGTAGTAACTGTAAGAGGAAGTGATCCTCAGCAACAATATTTAGCAGCCTATTTTACCTTAGTTAAAGGTGTTGAAGATTCTAGAGAGATTAGGCTTGCAGTAATGGCTCATATGAAAAAAATATTACCTTATTATATGTGGCCTAACACATATACGAGATTAGATGAATTTCCTCGAACCTCAAGTGATAAGGTGGATCGTAAATTATTACCAGTTCCTGATACTAGTCAACAAGTAGCTGCAGAATATGTGGCTCCAAGTACAGCGAGGGAAATTCAGTTAGCAGAAATTTGGCAAACAAAATTAGGAAGAGACAAAATCGGAATAGATGATGATTTTTTTAACTTAGGTGGTAACTCTACAATAGCAATGGAGATAGTTCCTGTTATGAACAAGGCATTAGGATTATCGGAGGCGCATCTTATTTCCGTTACTCAATTATTTTCTTATCCTACTATTCGAGAATTAGCAAGCGATGCTTTTGCAAAAGATGAATTGATTGATTTGTCGAAAGAGGCAGTTCTTGATCCTGATATCTTTATAAGAGATGCGGGTTTGCCAGTTCAAGCGAGCCCTCAACATGTTTTTCTTACCGGTAGCACTGGATTTTTAGGGAAATATTTATTGGCTGAATTATTGCAGAAAACCGAAGCAACTATCCATTGTTTAGTGAGAGGTGATGATGCAGCAGCTGCATTTAAGCGATTACAAGATAGTATGGTTGCTTATGGTCTTTGGGATGAGAGTTATGGCGCTAGGATAATTCTAGTATTAGGAGATATTTCACTACCTAGATTTGGACTGAGTTTAGATCAGTTTAATGCATTAAGCGCTACAATTGATGTTATCTATCACAATGCAGTAGCTATGAATCACGTGGCTCCTTATAAAACTTTAGAAGCGGCTAATGTTAGAGGAACTGAAGAAATTTTGCGATTAGCATGTACTACTAAACCAAAGCCAGTACATTATGTATCCACAGCAGGGGTATTTAGTGAAACAGGTAAAACAGAACCTGTTGAGATAACGGAACAGACGCCTATTAAATCTGAAAGACACTACCATTCATCTGGTTATGCTGGGACTAAATGGGTTGCAGAAAAGTTAGTGTTATTGGCCAGAGATAGAGGGATAGAGTGTAATATTTATCGTTTAGGACTAGTAATCGGGGATAGTAAAACAGGAAAATATGCTGAAAATCAATGGCTAGCAAAGTTAATAGAGAGCTGTCACTTGCTAGGGGCGATACCGGCTGATTTTGGTATGCCAATGCATATTGTAACAGTTGATGATGCAGCTAAAATGATTGTTGGATTATCTCAAAGCAGTCCAAGGAATGGTAATTACCATGTTTTTAGTCGAGAACCAGTAACTGCAGGAGAGATATTAGCATTATATAATAGACAATTTTTGCTAAGAACAATGTCAGCATATGATTGGCTTCAACTAGTTAATCAATCAGAACAAGAATTACCAATCAAACATTTTATAGGGGATTATCTAAAGTTAACCAGTGATGAGATATCCAGGAAAATTGCAACTGGAAATATGCATAGGTTTTCTTGTGAGCGCACAAATGCTGCGTTACCTCATGGATTCAACTTTAGTGTATTAAGCGATGCAGTGGATACATGTTTTGCTGCTAATAAACGATTAGCTGTTAGTGCGTTGCAACAAGCTCCGTTAGCTAAATTTTTCTCTGCACCCAAAGCAAAAACTATTATTGGAATTATTGGTGACCAACAATACCCATTTGAAATATGTGCTACTTCAATGAGTGACCAGGTAGGGGATGTTAATGTATGTGGTATAAATGTATTACCTGTACATAGCCCTGAAGAGTTATATGGAAAGATAAGAACTCTACTAGAGGATGAAACACATTTTAGTATGTTAATGGCTATAGCTCAAGATTTACCAGACATTTTAGTTGGGAGTGCTGTTGATGATCCTGAAGCTATTGATATAATTAAGTTGGATGATATTGTATTAGATGATCAGATTAGAGAACAGGTTAGAGAAATCGTACAGACATTTTATGCAGCTAAAGGGAAGGATGATTTAGATTTTGATATTATACAGCAGCTACAAGAGCGTCGGTTGTTACACCAAATATGTATTGATTATTTAAGCTATTTAGCACGTGGTAATCACCGTATAAGCGCAGGTATTATGGTAGCGTTTATGATTTCGCAAGGAAAAAATATTAGGGTTTGGCGCAATGAGGCAGATAGTGGGCGCGGAGATCAACTGCATTGTTTGGTTATGCGCGAGTGGTTAGCTCAACCGTATGAGCCTGAGGCTCCTTTCTTAAATGTTTTATATGATGGTATTAACCATTTTGAGCTATTGCTACCTGCCGAGGAATCTCAGCTCACTGCAGCAAATATGAGTGAACAGATTTCTCGTCTTTGTCGGGAATTTGCCATGCAGCAACACATTAGTGACAGTGGTGCTTTAAGCAGATTGCAGTTAGGACCAGCAGGTAGACAGTCTGTTTAAGTGGGCAGTGTGTTACACTGCCCTTAATGCGTTTGCTGCTCGCAAACCAATCGTAATTGCAGCTATACCTCCGCTATAGGGAGAAGAATAGTCAGGTAAAGGTGTTTGTGGATTCAATGTTAGGGTTAGTGGATTCTCTGGTATGAGCTCAAGAGGTAGATAGCAGGAACCAGTAGGGCTATCCATTTGCAATAAGTGTATCATCACAGGTTCTATTTCTAACCTACATTCTGGATGATATGTTGTTTGTTTTCCCTCTTTAGTTATAAAATACTCTAGACTATCAGAATGATCAAAGCTTAAATAACTATTGGTATTAGTTGTTTTTATTATATGAATTACTATACCTAAATTAGCACAAATAGTTGCTTCAGTAGGCTTAACTGGCAAAGTAGTTGATGCCCTTGTTGATCTTAAGGCCTGAAGGCATGCTGATACTAAATCAGGCTTTTCTTCAGTGGGCATTATTAGCTGTCTATTTGCTATAATAAACGTTTTATCCTTGAAAAAACCAACCTGCCTAGTTAAACGCTTCGTTACATTTGATCCGGTGTTACGTTTTACTGAAGCTGAATGGCCTGTTTTTGTAATCAACAGCTTAAATGGGGTGTCATAATGAGTCTCTCTAGGATCTGTTTCTTCAGTATTCTCAGTAAGATATTGCCAGCACGGTATCCCGTCCTCAAGAAATATAGCAACTGGTAGTTTGCTTCCATTTGGCAGAAGCACTCTGTATATTTCCGGTTCAGTATTTCTTGGAGTTGGGCATCGGTGTGAAAACAATGTACAAGCCCTGCGCAAATTATGATCTTTGGGTGGTTCCAAAGTTTGTGCCAATAATTTGTCAGCTGTTGGCTCTTCTAATGGTTCTGGTATGTGAGCAGTATCTGTTGTTATATGATGCTCCCCCATTTCTCCAACTGTGAATTGTTGCACTTTATCATGAGTTTTGTAGTATATGACAAAACCTCTACC
>JAGLXC010000213.1 GCA_023133095.1 Gammaproteobacteria bacterium
AAACACAAAGATTCGAAAAATTTAGTTTTGGCTTGGAATAGTGATTTGCAGCAAATTTTGGCTCGTTTGAGCCTGGATCTAAATAAAATTTAATGCCGTGTTTATGGGGCGTCTTTAAATAGCGGGCAGTCGCAAGGGCTGTCTCTACTTAATGCTACTACTAGGAGGTCTAATAGATACCGCAGGCTCAGAAGGCAACTCAGCTCTTAATTCATCCAAGCGAACACGAACAGGATCTTTAGGTTTAAAAAACGCAAACAATGCTGGTTGCGGTAGTAGCTCATTAGCAAAAATGGGCAAATTTACAGCCCATTCTATATATTTACATCTTGAATCAAGATGTTTACTATCTGAGAATAAAGTTTTTAAATCGTTATCAATTATCCCTATAGCATGCTTTTGCATCTCTTCACATAGCTTTAACCACTGTTTATATTGACTAGGAAAACGTTTTTTATCAACCCCATCAAATCTAGTTTTAGTGCTCATAAATAGTGGTATTAAATCATTCAATTGAGAAGTTGTTGCTATGTTTTTTCGTGCCTCCTGTAAAATATTAGACAAAGATTGCTTTGGCAAAGCCAAAGCCGCAATGCGATCCAAACATTTATCTAATGATGTATCTGGCGAAGGCAAATCGTTAAGAAAAACCGTAGGAGTATTGTCGGAAGCATATGTTGCTACTTTTTTCTTAGCTGCAGCAAATGCTGGCGAACTAATGCTGCCAACGTAAATTATAAGTTTAGTGGACTTAAAGTCAGCTATATCAGCATTTGTGGTTAATGATCGAAATGAATGATGTATAAAATCAAACTTTACCTTTATTCCATCTGACGTAACAGTATCGTAAAAGGGCTTGAATGGATGAAGATTACCCGCATCTAGATTAACAATAGTTACTTCGTATACTAATTTCTCATCTGATTTGTTCTCAGAATAACTATAGTTACTACTAGATAGTTGATCTAGACAGGCCCTCTTCATTGCTGCTTGTTGATGTCCTTGTAAATTTTTCTCATAGCACTTCAGTGTATTAATAGCAGCAAAATAACCTGTATTTAAAACATATTGCGCCATTCTGTGCAAGAAACAATCTGGGAGTTCGTTTTTGGTTATAAAAGTCAAAGTGTCATTTATCGATTGCTGTAAAAATCTATCAAGCCCCTTTCCTGCTAATGTTAATTTATTCATCACGTCAGAGGAAGGGGAGAATAGCAGTTTAGCAAACAGGCCTGTAAATTGCTCCTTAGTAAAAATTTCACTATCCTTCAGTATTTGTAATTCAACAAGACTAATATTTTTATGATGATCATTCAATATATAGTTAAAAAAAGCATCCCCAGTATCTGGGAGCGCGCTAATTTCCTGTACATATTCTTGAAAAAAACCATTATTATTCGAAGATAAATTGCTACAAATATAATTAAACAAAAGAGTCTGATCATCTAAATCCGAAATAAGATTATTCTCTAACAAATAGATACGCAACATATTTGCAACCATATCCGTATCACAAGCAGGGCTGTCCGATTCTAGGCAAA
>JAGLXC010000214.1 GCA_023133095.1 Gammaproteobacteria bacterium
GTTTTGCGTTTGAGAAAGATCAAAAGATGCTTCAACTTTTAGGTGCATTTTGCTCTAAATGTGCTTTGATTCTGGGGCATGTTGATATTGAAGAAAAAACCAATGAAATACCAACGGCACAAGAATTAATTACTGAGCTGGGATTACCTAAGGGTACAATTTACACGGCAGATGCGCTTCATTGTCAAAAAAAACTTTTATTGAGGCAGCAAAAGCCAATGCAGAATTAGTTGTACAATTAAAGGGTAATCAGAAAAATTTGCTGCGAGAGGTTAGTGAAGGCTGTAACTTTTTTTCAGCTGAATCAAATCTGAATACTATAGAAAAGAGTCGCAATCGTATAGAATCACGTACTGTTGAGGTTTTTGATATTAAATCCTGCTTGATTGAAAGCAAGGATTGGAGGGAGCTGATTTCACGTGCTGTGCGCGTAAAAAGGCATACAGAGCTATTCGATACCCAAACAAACGCGTGGAAAATTCGTTCAGAAACTGCCTATTACTTATGCAGCCACCAGTACACTGCAGAAGTTGCTGCTACAATAATACGTGAGCATTGGCATTGTGAGAATCGCAACCATTATGTTAGAGATGTAAGTTTAGGCGAAGATGCCTCACGAATTAGAACGCGTCCTGGTATTTTTGCAAGGTTACGAAGTTTTTCTCTCAACATTTTGAGGTTTAATAAAGTGTGCAATATTAAGGCTGCTTTATTCGAGAACGCACTAGATTTTCAGGGACTTATTTCAATGAAAGGTATTTTTGCCTAGAATCGGACAGCCCTGGCACTAATAACTTCACAGTATAATTTTGACTGATTTTATGGTATTATTACCTTAAATTTAAGGTATACCCAAAATGATTGGGTTTGTAGGGGTATCCCTTGCGGGTGTCCTAAGGGGTTTAACGGAATAAATGAGTACTACAGGGCCAACCAAAGAGGTGAAAATAGCCGGAGCGCTACACGATACCTCGCATCTATTAATTGAAAATTGGGCTGAGATTGGCCGCAATTTTATTCTTGTGATTATTATTGGCATTACTGTATGGTTGTTTTGCAGTACCTTACGGCTGGCAGTAGAGCATAGCACTGAATATCTTTTTGCGCCTTTTCATGGCGCAGGTGCCCATGTTACGGCTGCTATTGTAGTTTTGTTAGTGGTATTGCTCTTAAGTGGCTTGTTGCGTGGTTGGCTGGTTTCTCGGCCAGCCTGGAAAGATGCTGAGGGTGATGGCGCCGGCACTTCAATAGCATATTTTCATAAAACCTATAGCCAAAACCCTGATATTGCAGATGTGACAGCTGTTCGTTATCGCCAGCCAGCCTTTATGGCAGCGCTGAGACGGATAGTTATGACTATTCTTACTGTCGGAATGGGTGGCAGTGGCGGTATTGAGGGCCCTGTGATACCTATTGGTGAGTCATTAGGCGCTGGTTGGAGCCGGATTTTTCGAATCAAAAATCCCCATGATTTACGGGTGCTGCAGATGGCAGGCATTGCAGCGGCCATTGCGACCTTATTAAATGCTCCTTTTACTGGAGCCTTATTTGCGGGCGAAGTGGTATTTACCGAGCGTTTGGTCTATCGAACTCTGTTATATTCGATGATAGCCGCGGTAACAGCTTATACGTTAAACAACCACTTTTTACATTTTGCTCCATTATTTAGCATAGCCAAACATACGCATGTTTATGCGCCGCGGGAGTACATTGAGGTCTCTTTAGTAGCAATTATTTGTAGTGCGCCGGCTGGATTAGGGGTTAACTATGTGCTAAAAGTGTTGGGTAAGTTTATGCATCTCTTTCCAACTTTTTTGCGGGCTGCAATTGGTGCTCTATGTGTCGGTGGTATTGCTATGTTTATGTGGTTTAGTTTGCATATTGGTCCTGATAATGTCTTGGGTATTAGTGAAGGAACTTTAAAAGAGTTAATTAGCGGTACTGGTCCTGCCTGGTTATCAGTTTGGTGGATTTTGCTGTTGCTTGCTGCGGCAAAATTATTTGCCACAGGTTTTACCTATGCAGCTGGCGGCAGTACGGGACTTTTGATTCCGGCTATGTATATGGGTGGT
>JAGLXC010000215.1 GCA_023133095.1 Gammaproteobacteria bacterium
CTATTAAATGGGTACAGGGGTATGCAGAAGATATTTCAATAGAAGATTATAAAAATTTTAATTTGGTTACGATAGCAAATGCGTTTCATTGGATGGATCAACCAATAGTTATTTCAAAAATACTTCGCTTGCTTGATTCTCAAGGTTATTTAGTGCTTGTTCGCTCTTATGCAGATATTACTTCAAATGCTTCTGATTGGCAGAAAGCTTTGAATGATATTCTTGAATCGTGGGTTGGGGAAGAAAGGAAGGCTACAGTTGGGAGTAAATATGAGCAAATTAATTGGGTTGAAATGTTAAACGCATTCCCATTTTCTTCTGTGTTGACTCATGAAATTCCGGAAACAAGGATTTGGAGTATTGAGGATCTGTTAGGTTTTTATTTTACAGTATCATTCTGTTCGGAAGAAAAATTAGGTGAATACGTTGAGGATTACAAAAAAAATGTAGAAAAGACACTACTCAAGATTCATCCTGACAATAAATTTGTGCAAAAGCATAATATAACATTAATTATTGCCAAAAAATGAAATATAAAAAGATTTTCTTGAATATCTGTTTGCTGGTTATAATTTTTGTTTGTCAGACTGCTAATGCTAAGCAGTTTATTCTTACTGCTATTTACTCTCCTGATAAACAGCTTCATAGCTGCATGAATGTTTTACAGTCTGTAATTAATCAAGCTAACAATAATGGACTAAATATTAAGCTTGTTAAATTGATAAATAAAGATGATTCTTCAATAGGAGCATTACAGTTAGCTAAAGAAGCAAAAAATATCCATTCGGATGCCGTTATTGGCGGTGGTAGTTCGGAACAGATGCTATTAGAGTCAAGGGTATTGAATAGTGCTGATATACCCGTATTTGTACTCACTGCTGAACATCCAGACATTTCTGTAGATAAGCCATATGTGGTTACATTGTTGCCGAGTTTAAAAGTATTTTGTAACTCTGCAGCAAATAGGATTATGAATATTTCACCTAAAGCAAAAAAAATATTAATTGTTAGAAATATATCGATGCAGTATGCAATATACGTTTCTGATGCTGTCACCAAAATTACTAAAAAAGAAAGACCAAATACAAAAATTGAATACATTAACATCATTAATGGTTATGGGTTTATTAATAGTTTAGCGGAAAAAATAAAACAAAATCGGCCTGATATGGTATATTTGCCAATATATAATAAACAGATAGCAAGCCTTTTGATCGAATTAACTAAACAGCATCCATTTCCTATCGATATTTTTATTAACGCTGGCCCATCAGTGATAAATGAAATGAAATATTATCGTTTAATCTTAAGAGATCACCCTGAAATAAAACTCCATATATTCACGGTTTGGTCAGGAAAGCCCTCTGGCAAATATTCGTTACTATATAAAAGTTTACTTAATAAAAATGAAAGTGCAAGTGATTTAAAAGTGGCTCTTACATTTGATGCGGTAGAATTGCTTATAAATGCGCTCAAAGAAAATTCTAGTATTCGGGGCATGAATCTGGTTTATTTGGTTAAATTAGAAAAATTTCCCGGAGTAACGGGGGATATTTGGTTTGATAAATTCGGCAATACTGTCAAAAGAAAAAAGGACAGATTTTTTTATTATGTGATTTAAAAAGGCTTATATATGAAATCAGATACAAATGGTATTAGTAAAATTAATCTGTATAAGATAATATTATGGCCAGTAATTATTTTAGTGATGTCATTTCTGTTTGTATTTGCTATAGCCTCCCATTTTCATAGCATACATAGTGCAGAAAAATTGCAGCACGATCTCAAGCAGGCCCTGTTTGATGCAGAAAGTAGTTTTGCTGATGAGGTGGTTTTGCAGGAATATCCGGCAATTCAAATGAGGATTAATCGTATAATACTTGATGTACAAACAAGGTATGAAGGCGCTAATATTTGCATTAGTTTGCAGCCAGAATATGCAAAGTCAAACCTTAATAAACCTATTACTCAATGTAGTGATAGGGCAGGCATAGATGATTTTTTACAATCTTCTAATAATTTTGTTAGGCAGATTAGGGTTTCAGGCGTAAATATCGCCAAGGTTGTTTATAGATCAAGTTTACAGGTAAATATATATAGCTTTTTTTCGCCAGAAGTAATGTTTGCAACTTTTGTGGCTATGTTTATTACTTTTGTTGCATTTTATTTTTTGATAAAAAACATCAGAAAAAACATCATCATGCCTTTTCAAGAAACTGTAGAATATAATGCAAAATCAGTAGCTTTTTCAGAATTAGCCGGACAGGTTGCGCACGATATACGTTCACCAGCTGCTGCTGTTTTAATGTTGGCTAAAGAATCTGTAGGATTGCCGGAAGAGCAGCGCCTATCTCTTAGAGATGCGGCTAATAGAATTCATAACATAGCCAATCATTTGCTAAGTCAATATGGTGGCGATTCAAATGACGAAATTCGTGCTGGGAAAATATTAATTCCACCTTCAGTTCTGTCTGTTTTTACAGAAAAAAAGATGCAACACAAAGAGTTGCCAGTATCTTTTTTATGCAATATTGCTGAATCAGCTAGCTTCGCTTATGTTAATATTAATAAAACTGATTTTGAAAGAATGATCTCCAATTTGATAAGTAATGCTTTTGAGGCGTTAATTTTTAATCAGGGAGAAGTTGAAGTCCGATTATTTATAGAGCCTGGAGTTAATAATGTAGTTATTCAAATTATAGACAATGGTAGGGGGATGTCGCAAGAATTTATTGATGAATTTCTTAATAAGGATAAAGTAATAAGTCAAAAACAAAATGGGCACGGGTTAGGGCTGACATACACCAAGTCAGTGTTGAAAGAAAGCACAGGAGTACTTGATGTCTTTTCGCAAATAAATCAAGGAACTACTATAGAATTAAGATTTAAAGCAGAAGAGCCGCCCATTTGGATTGCAACAGAGATCAATTTTCGATCAGATGATATTATAATTATTCTTGATGATGATTGCTCAGTTCATGGGGCATGGGATCGCAGATTTCAAACTATTCTTGCTACTCATAAAAATAGTAAAATTTTGCATTTTAATACTGCTGAAGAATGTCTCGTGCAGATTCAATCTTTTTCTCAATCTGATAAAAGCCGAGTATTATTGTTGGCTGATTATGAGCTAATCAATCAAGATAAAAATGGATTAGATGTAATTGAACTAATTGATATAAATCGCTCTTTTTTAGTGACTAGTCATTATGAAAATATGGAAGTTATTAAAAGAGCTATTTTGTGTAATGCATATGTGTTGCCAAAAATTTTGGCTTCTGATGTTAAATTGATTTTAAATGAAGAGAATAGCTTCGATGAAAATAAAGATTTTGATTTAATTATTGTTGATGACGCTAAAGAATTTTCTGAGGTAATATCGTATTTATTTTCTTCAAAAGATAAGAAACTGCGAGTCTATCACAATCCTTATGAGTTGCTTAGTAGCTTGCTTAGTTGTGACAAGCAAATTAAAATATGTTTTGACTATGACTTGGAATGTCCAGTGAATGGTGTTGAACTTGCAGAAGTACTATGGAGAAAAGGATATAATAACTTATATTTAGCAACAGGTTACCAAACTCAGAAAATGAAATTACCAGCGTATTTAAGAGTATTGAATAATAAAATGGACCTGCTTAATCTTTAGTAATTCCGGCTATATCAGCTTCATTATTTAATTTTTCTACATATTCTCTAATTAATCTAGCAGACAATGCCATTTTCTCAGAAGCTTCTGAACATTCTTCCAAATGTTTTTTCGCATTTTTATCGTCGAAATTTGCATGCGGGTTAATGGCATTCAATAATTGCGAGATAATAGAGCTTAATTCCGTTATTGCATTGGATAACGGTAACAAGTCATGAGCTATCTTTTTGATGTTTTTAACCATAGTTTATTCCTCAGTTAGTTCAATAAGAAACCTTTTTTACACATTCTCTATATGCTCCTAGCATGACATCTCCATCTCTTAGTGATAACTTACAGGGTGTGGTATCAAGAGACACAAGCACTATGTCTATTTTTTCGATGTGGAATCCATATTTTAATGTAATATTATTAGTTTTAGCCAGATATACTAACAATATTTCTCCATCTTTAAAAGTTTCTGTTTGTTCAAAGGTTACAATATCTTTTACTTCAAATTTTGGTGAAAATTCAGTTCCTGTAATATAAATAGCTATAGCTTTTTTGGGGTAAGGGGTGGTTGTTAGGATAAAATTGTTAGTGGTTAGCGTATCTTCTTTGTTGGTGGAGTAATAAAGTTTTAATTGGTCTAGATAGTAGACTGGTATTTTATACGTTTTTACTGTAGTATTTTCTTCATGAATTTCTCCTTTTCCCGTTGCAAGCCATTCTTCATTCACATTTAAGTGTTCGGCTATTCTTTTTACATGTTTAGATGATTTAGTGTCGCTATTTAAAAGATAGTGCATGCCAGATGGTGACAAACCAAGTTTGTTCGCCATGTGCGATTGTTTTACCCCTAGGGTATCAAGGACGTATCTTAATCTTTTTGATATGTTGTTTAGTTTCCTAATATCATCTGCATTTTCTTGGGTTGCCATTTTAATATTTTCCTAGCTATGTTTTAAAATTAAATCCAGTTAATCAAGCATTAAAAAATACAAAATACCACATATTGCTATTTTTTAAAAATAAATTTCATAAATGACTAGCCTTACGCACACCTTTTGTGTGGGCTGGTAAGAAATAATATGTACTTTTTAAAGGGTTGCTTTATGTGCCGATCCATTGCAAAACATTAAAATCAGAAGCTTACAGAATAATATTTCTATTTTAGGGCGCGTTTATATCGAATTTGAAGATAATCCGGGGGTTAGCCAAAGAAAAATCTTGACACTGAATTTTTATTCAGTAAACTGCGCAAATACACCTCATGTTTTCAGTAATTTTTACTGGTGAAGATGTTTAATAAAGGGTCAAATTTGTTGAAATTTGAGAAAAACGAGCTAGCGGAGCGATAACTTGCAGTGGCTCTGATTATGAACAAGGCAGCATAAAGGGGCTGGTAAGACGGCAATCTCAACTAGCCTAACATAAAAATGTGAAATAGAGGAAATGATTTTTCACTAATAATATTAGCATATTATTTTGAGTGCGTCATTTCCTTATCGGGGAAAAGGATAATGGCATGCTTAAAAAACAAATATGTCGGAATTGCGCATATATTTGTCTCTATTCTAAGCTTAGGCGAGCTATACATTATATGTGCTATCATATCCCTATTATCGTTATCGTTTTGGTCCCTCCTATCTAATACATTTACATTTATTCATATAGGAGGGTTACTATGACCATGCCTACTTGCATCAATAATCCTGGCAGCGAGCTTCTATTGGTATTACGTCGATGGCAAGTAGATATCTGTGATAACAACAAGTGCGCGGCAGCTGTTTTGTCATTTTTAATCTACTTTCATGATGTAAAAAGAGAAATGATCAGGAAGAATAAACAGGCAAACGATTTGGCTGAATTACACGGGGATGAGCGCACCCAGGATGAGACCATTTATCAGTTTCACACCATAGAAGAGATCACTGAGCGCATTTTAGGATTATATGGTAGGACAGCCATCAATGAGGGAATTAAGCTGCTCGAGAAGAAGGAAATCATATCTATCCACAGAAATCCCAATCCAAAATATAGCTTTGATAAAACCAGATACTTTTTATTGCATCCTGCTGTGTGTAACGAGTGGCTAGAAGAAAAATACAATAAAAACAATAGGTTCCAAAAGCGGCACATCGATGAGCCGGAAAACGGTCATCGATCAACCGGAAATAGCACATCGATGAACCGGAAAACGGTTATCGATGAACCAGAAGTAGCAGATCGACAACCGCAAACCTGCGCACCGTCAACCGGAAATAGTACAGCTATAACAAAGAATACATACAAAGAACAGATAGATAAAAAAATAGGCTCTGATAATAATTTTTCTGTGGATAACTCGGACGAAGCTACAGAAGCTTCTCCTGAGGTCAGAGCGGTTATCGATTATCTTGTTGAACATGGTATGCCTAGAAAGTTATTGACTCGTACAGATGATATATGCGCGATTCAGACGATTTTAAAAGCAGGGGCAACACAGACAGATTTTGCTAATGCATTAGTCAAAGCGTATGTGGCTAAGGGAGAGGAAAAATTTGGGCTTTATTATTTGCTTAAAATTATCAGTAATTTCTTAGAAGAGAGGAAACGTAGGCAAATATCGAAGCAGAAGCGGCGTGAGCTTCCTGAGGAGCATAGTGGTTCATTATCAGTTAAAGATACTGTTCAACGCCCTAAGTTAGAAGATTTTACAGGTCGCACGCAAGAGCGCCCAAAAGTAGATCAGGCAACGATAGATGCATCATTGCGGGATATCAAATCAATTTTACAGAAAACCATAAAAAATAATTACGGAGGAAAAGATGATGTTGATTTTAACAAGAAGAGCAGGTGAGACTGTCATGATTGGCAATAATGCTGAAATCACAGTAACAGTTTTGGGTATTAGAGGTAATCAGGTGCGTTTAGGAGTGCATGCACCAGCTGAGATTCCTGTGCATCGGGAGGAGATATACGAACGTATCCAAACAGAGAACAACACAAACGGTAGAAAATATAAATTTGAAGATGATGAATAATACCCAGAGAAATAAATCTAGTTGTGATTTAAGAGAAATTTATTTTGCTCTTAGACATGGGCGGTTGTGTGGCGCTGTTAGTGGAATATTAACAGCGTTGTGCAACTTTGTTCCACATAACTGCGTTGAGGGAAACTGCAGCTATTCTATGGCGCCATATTTCTCAAGAGGTATTTGGTTTTATGCTATTAACAATTAAAAAGGGGAAAAACGTGAAATTTTTAATCAAACCAATAATCAAGCTAGTACTAATAAGTACATTACTGTCATTAATGGGCTGTGCGGCGGTTAACACTGCGGTAAGCAAACACGATTTAGATGTACAAACTAAAATGAGCGCATCAATATTTTTGGATCCAGTAGCTCCTAGTCAAAAGGTGGCTTATGTTGGAGTTCATAACACCTCTGGTCAGTCATTGGATGTCACCTCAGCAATTAAGTCAGATATAGAGGCAGAAGGGTATCGAATAACAGATGACCCCACTAAGGCCCATTATTTGCTGCAGGTTAACGTATTAAGGATAGGGAAGGCAGATAAGAGGGATTCCTCTAAATCTTTAGCACATGGCTATGGTGGGGCTATAACTGGTATGGCAATAGGCACAGGAACTGCAATAGCAGCAGGAGGAGACACTGATACAGCTATAGCTGGAGGCCTTATTGGCGGTGCAGCAGGAAGTATTGCTGATGCTTTAGTTAAGGACCAAGTCTATACCATGGTTACTGATGTTCAGATATCAGAGCGTGCAGCCAAGGGACAGAAATTGCATAAGCATTCAACTTCAGTATTAAAGCAGGGTACTAGTGGTCAAGAGGTAATAACTGGAGGAGGTGATGCCCAGTGGATGCGATATAGAACCCGGGTAGTAAGCACAGCAGAGAAGGTAAATTTGAAGTTTGCTGATGCAAAACCTGTGTTAGAAAAAGAGCTGGCAAAATCAATCGCAGGTATTTTGTAAATGAGGGAAGATCAATCAATCCAGTTTTTTCCATTTTCACAAGCTAGAGTGAAGATATGAAGGCAAAGCAGATGATATACATGTGGTGGTTTTTGTTATTGTTGTTGCCTGTGTTAGTTTTTGGTGCTGATGTTAGGGTAGGGCGTTATTTAAGTACAACCAGTGCCCCAAAGGCATCGCAGCAAA
>JAGLXC010000216.1 GCA_023133095.1 Gammaproteobacteria bacterium
CGATTTTTCTAGTGACTTTTTCTTAGGCGCGCCAAAAAAGATAGCAAAGAAACGTATACCCGACAAACCAGTCTTTGCCAAAGTGTTAGCAGAAGAGGGCAAAGATAAGTGGCATATTCAGCTTAAAACGCAGTGGCAAAAGGGTACGGTAATACAGATTATGGTGCCAGGAATGGTACGGCCAACATTGGCGCCGGCAGAATATATGCTAGAAGATGCCAAAGGTAATGAGCTGAGTATTGCTCATCCTGGTAGCTATGCTTGGTTTAGGGCAGAGCATCCTAAGATTAGGCGTGAGCTATTTTTACGACTTCTTGCGCGTAGCGATTGAGTCGGGTATCCGCAAGGAGTGCCTCTGCAGTTGTTCGCGGCTGTCGCATTTTATGAGTTCATGTATTTCTGATACGTAAAATAATGACTCGTAAACTTGTGACTCGTTAACTTACGAGTTATAATGGATGCTGTGAATTTTTAATAGAGGAGCAGACAATGCAGGCAAGAGACTACTTTCCATTAGGTTTAGCAAAGGGATCCGCATTTTGCAACCGAGTTCAGGAAGCTGAGCTATTACTAGATAATATGCAGTATAGTAAGCATACGCTATTAATGGCGCCGCGTAGATATGGCAAATCCAGCCTGGCTTTTCGCGCAATTGAGTTAAGTGGGTTGCCATTTGCTGAAGTTGATTTCTATATGGCGCGTAATGAAGCAGTTATTGCCAACTATATTTTAAATAGTGTGATTGAGTTGATTGGTAGGTCTCTGGGGCCGGTTGAAAAATTAGTAACTCTGATTAAGAGATATGTAAAAAACTTGCATCCTAAAATAAATATAGCTGCTAATAATATAAAGTTGGAGTTAGTTGCAGAGCAAGATAGCGATCCTGCGACAAATGTCAAAGAGGCTTTGTTGTTGTTAGAGAGCTTGTTGGAAGCAAAAAAACAGCGCGCTGTACTATTTTTTGATGAGTTTCAAAATGTTGGAATTATTGCTAAGGGGTTAGGGATTGAGGCAGCAATACGACATGCAGCCCAAAAAATGCAATATTTAACCATAATTTTTTCTGGCAGCAATCGTAAATTATTGCAGACTATGTTTGAAGATGATACCAGGCCATTGTATAAGCTATGCTGGAAATTAACCTTAGAGAGAATTGCAGCTGATCATTATGCTAAACATATAACCAAAGCAGCCAAATCATCCTGGCGTCAAGCTATTTCTGAAAATGCTTTGCATGAGATCATGCAGTTAACAGAGCGTCATCCATATTATGTAAATAAATTGTGTGATAGGATTTGGGCCTATTGCAAAAAGCCAGCGACAGAGAAGGATGTTGTCTCTATGTGGCAGGATATATTGGTTGCCGAAAAAAGAGATGCAATTAGTGAGATAGGTTCTTTGGCGGTAGGGCAAAAAAATGTCTTACTCTATATTGCTAAGGGAAACACGCAGGGCCTTACGGGTAAGCAGGCAATTCTTAATATGCAAATGACTAGCAGTTCGATTGTAACGGCTTTGGAAAGTTTAGAGGGGAAGGATGTTGTCTGGAAAGCAGATGGACATTATAATATTATTAATCCTGTAGTGAAGTTCTATGTGTTAAAATATGAACAGAATTAATCCCACAATGACAATTGTTCATGGGTTGGTTTTGGCTTTTGGGGCTTAAGGTCTGTTTTGCTAAGTTCAAGTAGTTGTTGTTCAATTTTGGTTAGAAATGGTGATGCGGCTTGTTGTTTTATCTTGCCAAAGATTAAGCGCGTTTCAGCTCTAGTTAGATAGAGTTTTTCTTCGGCGCGGGTCATGCCAACATAAAATAGGCGTTGCTCTTCTGCAAGATCAGCATTTTTTTTGTTGCCAAAATAGAAGGGCATAATGCCATCTTCCAGTCCTACCATAAAGACCACTTTGAACTCTAAACCTTTAGCTGCATGCAGCGTCATTAAGGAGATGTAATCACCGCGGGGATCAATGGTGTCTGCTTCATTTGCTAGGCTGATTTCAGTGAAAAATTTCTCTTTATTATAATCGACTAAGGCGGCAAAAGTTTTTAGCTGTGCTAAGGCATTTTTATCCTTCATGGTTAATGTGTCTAACTGAGTTTTAAGATCTGTGGCATTATCATTTTGAATTTGCGCTAAGATAGTTTTGGTTTCCTCTTTGCTTAATAGCGATTCAGTTGAGTAATTAACAAATGGCATGCCAGAGCGCTTAAATGCATCGCATAATAGCTCGGCCTGTTTTTTAGTGCGATAGAGGATTGCAAAGTCCGCAAAAGAGTAGTTGCTGCTTTGACCTTTACTGCGACCACTATCAAGTGCAAAAAAGTTATGGCCGCCAATTAATTGCTCAATAGTCTTTACTGCAAATTCCGCTTCTGCTTTATCGGTTTTAGCAACGTGCAGATTAATTTTATCGCCTGCATCTTTTAGCATGGCAATAGCGTCTGTGGTAATGGTTTGATTTGATGCTTTAACAATAGTTTGGGTTGAGCGATAGTTGCATTTTAGGTTTATGGTTTTTGCTTGCGGATAATCAATGCTAAAGTTATTAAAAAAGCTGGCGTCGCCACCGCGAAATGCATAGATGGCTTGATTGGGGTCGCCAATTGCGCATAAATTTTCGTGTTGCGCTAGCAATTTAAGCAGTTGATATTGAGATGCATCTATATCTTGATACTCATCAATGGATATATAGGCAAATTGTTTCTGGTAGTAGTGTAAGATGTCAGCATGCTCATTAAACAGTTTTATGGTTAAGGTTATGAGGTCATCAAATTCAACATTATCGCCTATGCTAAAATTCTCGGCTAAACCAACTTTAGCAAAGTGTTGTTGCAAGATGGTAAAGCAGAGTGAGTGCAATGTATGAATGGCTAGTTTTTTATATGCTTTAGGTAGTAGCAGTTTTAGCCGCTCCTGCATTTCGTGCGCGGCACGTTTGGTAAAGGTAACTGCTAGAATGTTTTCTGGAGCAATATTTTTTTCTGTTACCATATAGGCAATACGATGGGTGAGGGTGCGGGTTTTGCCGGAACCTGGGCCTGCTACAATCAATAGCGGTCCATTAGTTAGTTGTATAGCTTGCTGTTGTTCTGGATCTACAGAGTTATGCTCTTTTTTTTTAGTTTTTTTTGTGAGGTTGTCAGGTTTTTGTTTTGCTGAAATAGTGTTAGAGATATTGGTGGCGGCTTTAGGCGCGCTTTTTTTCGCAGGCTCAGCAAACAACATTGCGCCATGATATTTTTGTTCTAGCTCTCCTGGCTCAAATAATTTAATAACTCCATATTCACCGTCAAAGCCAGCGTGCCTTATAACTTTTCTTGCTCGCAAACGCGAAATAGCCTCTTGTAATAGGGTTGAATGTTGCTGCTTTATATCTTCTAGCGGAACTGCTTGCAATATTTCTAGCTCTGGACCTAATTTTGTTAGCAAGATTTCATAGTCAGTTTGTACGGTTTTTGTGTTAACCCCTTTTTGTTTTATCTCTGATATGATTTCAGCTAGTGGCACAAGGCTTGTGACTTGTCCAGCTGTTGCAGGTGGCGTTAAATTTTCAGATTTTCTATCAGCTAAGGCGTTAATGCGATGCGAAACTCCAATTGTGACAGGGTCGCCACAAACAGGGCAGATGCCATTATATTTTAAGGTTTCTTCTGGTTCTAAACATAGATTGCATTTGCGATGACCATCTAAGTGATATTTTCCCTCTTCAGGGAAAAACTCCACCGTACCAACATAACCGTTGCCTGTCATTAAAGCGTTTTTTATTGCGAAGTAATCCATGCTGCTATCAAACAGTGTTACTTCACGACCTAATTTGGCAGGTGAATGGGCATCAGAATTAGAAATTAATCTATATCTATCAAGGGTTGAAACGCGCCAATTCATCTCTGGATCAGATGAGAGCCCTGTTTCAGCTGCAAAAATATGCGAAGCTAAGTCACCATAGCATTCATCAATAGTGTCAAAGCCAGATTTTGAACCCAGCACAGCAAACCATGGGGTCCATATGTGGGCTGGAACAATGTAATTATCTTTGCCCGCGGCTAATACAATTTCTAACAAGTTTCTCGAATCAAGTCCTAAAATTGGGCGGCCGTCTGCGGTTAAATTGCCGATTTTGCTAAGCGCGCTAATGATTTTTTCTGCAGCCGCTATATTTTCTGCATACACAACGTGATGAATCTTGCGAGTTTTATCCCCTTTTTTGTAGATAGTAGAAATTTCTACTGTGAGCATAAATCGGGTTGGAGTATAGGTGGTTAATTGCGCGGCTATCGCTTTTTCAATTGTGGGTAATAGGCGAAATAGCCCAGGTTCTGCTGGAATTAATTTGGTTTTGATCTCATTAATCCAGGCTGGATGGGTAAAGTCACCAGTGCCAACTACTTGAATCCCTTTTTTATTAGCCCACAGGGATATATTTTCTAAATCAAGATTTCTGCTCGTAGCTCTTGAGTATTTAGAGTGGATATGGGCATCAACATAAAAACGCATATGTTGAAAGTATATCAGCCCTAGTTATCGTCAACAACTGTATCAGTGTTTATAACCCAAGATGGGTGTCTTAATGAGTAAATTAATAGCCCTATGCCAGCCAGTGCTGCTATACCTGCTACAATTAATGCTTCGCGCCAAAAAACATCACCTATTTTCAGTTGGTCAGGAGGAATAAAACTGACAAATAGTCCAAAGGCAACGCTGATTAAGCCGACGCCTCCAGCAATCCACATGCCCAGTTTTCCGCCAGGTACCTTGTAGGTTCTTGCTGCATCAGGGCGTTTGTAGCGTAAGATTATACCAGACGCAAATAACAGTGCATACATGATGAGATAGAGAA
>JAGLXC010000217.1 GCA_023133095.1 Gammaproteobacteria bacterium
ACCCACAGATTCTGGTGAAGAGCCATATTTAAAGAGGTTTAAAACATGACAAATACAATACTAAGACTTCCTAACGTTAAGGCCCGCACAGGGCTTTCACGTAGCAGTATCTATCTTCATATTTCAAAAGGCATATTCCCGTCACCTGTCAAGCTTGGCGGGCAACGTGCGGTAGGATGGCTGGAAAGCGAAATCGACGAATGGCTATCAATGCAAATTAAAAATAGCCGTCCTAACTCAAAACTTAAAGGAGGAAATTAAATGATCACAAATAAAAAAGCCGCCGGCGCGAACCAAACGGCTTATAAAAGCTTTGAACAGCACCATTATAACCAAAATCAAGATACTTTTACACAAAAATTTAATCGCGATTTACTACCAGCGCCGGCTAAGTATTACAAGCAACAATTCCCCAAAATGCGGATTAAATCCGAGTGGGTAAAAGTATGCTGCCCTTTCCATGATGACCATAATCCCAGCCTAAACATTAACATGGTATCTGGTGGCTTTAAATGCTGGGCTTGTAGCGCGCATGGTGGCGATGTTCTAGCATTCCAGATGTTACGCTACAAACAGACCTTTAAGCAGGCTGCCATGGCGCTAGACGCATGGAGGACAGAATGAGCATTATAACCACCGCCCAAGCCAAAAAAGCTGCGAATGAGTTTCCAGCAATAAAAAATCTACTACACAAAGGCTGGCATAAAACTGGGTTCTATGAATACCAAGACGAAACCGGCAATCCTTTCTATTGGCGCATACGCCTTGACCCATCAAGTAGCAGCAAGGAAAGCAAATGGATTAGACCATTTTCTTATAATGGCAAAGATTGGGCTTTGAAAGAACCCTATTTTGAACAAGGTAAAAAACTATTGTATTCATTGCCCATTATAAAAAATGCTACCAGCAATATTTACATTGTCGAGGGTGAAAAGTGCGCCGACGCACTTGTTAAATGTGGAGTACTAGCAACCACTTCTGGTTCAGCCGCATCAGCTACTGATGCCGATTGGGGTTTGTTGACCAGTAAGCATGTGATTATTTGGCCAGATAATGATGATGCTGGGTTTAAATATGCCCAAGCGGTTACTGAGCAATTGTTAAAAATCAACTGCTCAGTGCAATGGATCGATGTGGAGCAATTAAATCTACAACCAAAAGACGATTGTGTAGATTGGCTGGCAGCTAATCCTAATACTACTAAACAGGAAATAGAAAGTTTACCTTTGATATCAAAATCACAGGAACCTATTCCTCTAATACCAGAAAATGAGCAATCAGCCCTCTATCCAGTTGAGCTATTGCCAGAACTTGCTAAAAAAGCTGTAGAAGCTTATCAAGAATATGGGAAACAGCCGCTTTCTATGATAGTAACAAGCACCTTGGCCAGCATGTCTCTAGCCTGTCAAGGCTTAGCCAATGTTGAAAGGGATAAGCAATTAATAAGCCCTATATCTCTTTATTTCATTATAGTTGCCGAATCTGGAGAACGAAAAACTGCTGCTGATAACTTTTTTAGCAATTCAAATAGAATTTGGGAAAGCAACAAATCCGATGAACTAGAAATAAAAATCAAAGAGGCTGAGGCCAAATCAAAAGCTCATGCGGCAAAAAAAGAAGGATTAATAGCAGAAATTAAAAAGGCAGCAGCAAAAGGGTCGTCCACATTTAAAAGTGAAAATAATCTAAGAGAATTAGAGCTAAACGAGCCTGAAAAGGTTATTACTCCTAAGTTATTCCACGAAGAGGCAACACCAGAGGCGCTAGCTTTTAGCCTTGCTCATGGGTGGCAATCCTCTTCTTTGTGGTCAGATGAGGCAGGAATAGTCATAGGGGGGCAAGGAATGAATCAAGACAATATCTTAAAAGCAATTACCCTGTTAAATCGCTTATGGGATGGTAATACCTACAGCGTAGACAGAAAAACTAGTGATAATTTTAAAATTGAAGGGCGTAGATTCACCTGCTCACTTATGATGCAACAAGCTGTTTTTGAACAATTCACTAGCAAGTGTAGCGGCATTAGTAGAGGAAGCGGGTTTTTATCAAGATGTCTGCTTATTATGCCCAAAAGCACTATGGGCAGTAGATTTTATCAAGAGCCAACATCTATTGCCGACGCTGAACCTTTTAAAGGAAGAATATTAGAACTTCTTGATACGCCATTTTCGCTTGATGAAAAAAGCAGGCTTACACCTAAAGCTTTACAGCTAACGCCAGAGGCCAAGGCAAGTTGGATAGAATTTCATGATGATATAGAGCAGCAATTAAAAATTGGTGGGGAATATGAAAATATGCAAGATTTTGCATCTAAGGCTGCTGAAAATGTCGCTCGACTTGCCGGAATATTCCATGTTTTTGAAGACAAAGTAGAGAATCAAATTAATCGAGATACGTTAAAACGAGCTGCTGGCATAATAACGTGGCACTTACGTGAAATAAATAGAATTATCAAGAAGCAATCCATGCCACCAGAAATGCAAGATGCGCAATTATTAGCGGATTGGATAATTGCCCAGAACATTAAGAAATATAAGATAGCTGACTTATTGAGATTTGGCCCAAATTCCTTACGAGAAAAGACAAAAAGAGATAAATCTTTAGCAATTTTAGCTGAACATAATTATCTAAATATCATAGATAAAGAATTCATTTCCAATCCTAACCTTTGGAGTAAAGATGATTTTAAAAAATAGAAACCTGCTATTGCTATTCCTGCTATTTCCGCTACTTGGCACAATAAAAATAGCAAGAATAGCTAAAATAGCAGTAGCAACCAAAACAATTTAAATAATCTTGGAGAAAACAATGATAAGTAAAAATAAATCTCTGCTTGATCAGATCAATAGGAGAACAACAGATGCCATTTAAAGAAGGTGAAAGCGGCAACCCTAACGGACGCCCTAAAGGCATTATAGACAAGCGTAGCGAGCTCGCTGGCTTATTAAAGCCACATGCCCCCGAGCTTGTTGAAAAAGCAGTAGAGCTAGCTTTAGAGGGCGACGTTAATGCTTTGCGCCTATGTTTGGAGCGACTGATACCAAAAGCTAAAGATGAAACCATTAATCT
>JAGLXC010000218.1 GCA_023133095.1 Gammaproteobacteria bacterium
GCCCCTGGACTTCAGGTAGTTAGTAGACTGTTGTGACTCGCGTAGCTCTTGTTGATAAAGTCTATTAACCCCAATTAATAACTTATAAAGTTCCTGCTGAGATTGCTGGTTTTGTTGCTGATTTGCATTGACCTCTCGTGGTACCTCTAAGCTTAAAAGGGCAGCCAGGCTCTCTACTGCATCAATAAAATCCATTCGATCAAAGTCCATTAAAAAGCTAATAGCATTACCATGAGCGCCACAGCCAAAACAATAGTAAAATTGTTTATTAGAATTTACAGTAAAAGATGGGCTTTTTTCTGTGTGAAAAGGGCATAACGCTTTGAAATTATTGCCGATTTTGCGAAGTTGCACACGGGAACTAATGACCTCCACAATATCAATTCTGGCCAAGAGATCGTCAATAAAGCTTCTTGGTATTAGTGACATGCTTATATTATTATTTATTTGTGAGCAATGCTTTTATTTTAGCACTTACTTGGCCTATATCGGCACGACCTTGCAATTGAGGCTTTAGTATTCCCATAACTTTGCCCATATCTTGCATGGACACAGCACCGGTTATTTGCATAGCTTTTTTGATAAATTCCTCAACTTCTGCCTCAGTCAATGGCGACGGTAAATAGTGTTGTAAAACCACGATTTCTGCATTTTCTTTGTCGCATAAGTCCTTACGGCTTGCAGCCTGAAATTGTGTTGCTGAATCACGCCGCTGTTTTATCATTTTTTCAATAACTGCTAAAAGCTGTGGCTCTTGTAGGCTAATTCTCTCATCAATTTCGCGTTGTTTAATTGCAGCTAATAACAGACGAATAGTACCCAAACGAGCACTATCATGTGCGCGCATGGCAGTTTTCATATCATCTTGAATTTGTTGCTTTAACACGGAATTACCAGCCATACAAAGATCCTATCTTTTCTTTTTACTTTTTTGGGCTGTTTTAAAGATCATTTGATCCTTCATGATACGTTTTAGATTACGTTTAACTGCTGCAGCACGCCTACGTTTACGTTCAGCAGTTGGTTTTTCATAATATTCTAATTGTCGTAATCGACTTAGAATACCTGCCTTATCACAAGCACGTTTGAAACGCCTTAATGCGGCGTCGAATGATTCATTTTCTTTGATGCGGACACTAGCCATATAAAAGCTCACCTCTAAATTAAAAGTTTATTAACTATACCCATAAGGTATATAACTGCGGCGTGCATTTTACGGCTCTTTTAGACATAATGCAATTTTTTTGTACTAATGATATATTAACCTCATTATGAAATACCAAAACAATGCCACTAAAGTTAGACGTCTAATATTGATAAGTATAGCGCAAGCCTTCTATTTAGGGCAGCTTATTGAGCAAATTGACAGGATCCCAATAGAGCGTTTCCCTAAAGAAAACAAGGGGTTACTGCGTTGTTGCATCTATAAAGAGCGGGCTATTGTTAAACAGCGCATTATGAGTGCCTTAGGTTTTGGGGTTGAAGAGGATGATGAATTAACCTCGCTTGCAGCTTATGCTAAAAGAGCTCTGAAACGAGCTAAGCCAGTCAAAGGAGCAATCTTAAGTGTATTAGATATTGCTTGCAGTGGCTGTGTTAGCAGTCGTTATTTGATCACTAATGCTTGTCGCGGTTGTATGGCGAGGCCCTGTACGCTTAATTGCCCTAAACAGGCTATTAGTGTTGTTAATGGCCAATCAGTTATTGATTATGATCTCTGTGTTAATTGCGGTCGTTGCGCTCAGGTTTGTCCATATAAAGCTATTATTAAAGTACCAGTACCATGCGAGGAGGCTTGTCCAGTTGATGCTATTCATAAAGATGATTCTGGCAAGGCTGTAATTGACTTTACTAAGTGTATCTCTTGTGGGCAATGTATGGTTGCTTGTCCGTTTGGAGCCGTAATGGAAAAGTCACACTTTATTGATGTATTACAGCACCTGGCTAATGCGGACAAAAAAGAGCAGACAATAGTAGCTATGGTAGCGCCAGCTATTGCTGGTAATCAGTTTGCGGGTAATTTAAACCAGATCGCAGCTGCCCTTAAATTACTTGGCTTCACCCGCGTGGTTGAAGTGGCAGGTGGTGCTGATATAACTGCTAAGGTCGAAGCGGAAGAGTTTAGCGAACGTATGAAACAAGGGGATAAATTCATGACTACATCATGTTGTCCTGCTTATGCTGAAGCAGTGGCAAAACACATTCCTGAACTGCAGCCAATGATTTCTACTGCTAAAACCCCAATGCATTATACAGCAGAAATGATCAAAAATTCTGCTGCCGATGCTATCACCGTTTTTGTAGGACCTTGCATTGCTAAGCGTAAAGAGGCGGAAAATAATAAAAATATCGATTATGTATTAACCTTTGAAGAATTAGATGCTTTGTTTGCAGCACGCAATATAAACGTTACAGAATGTGAAGCGAGTGAATTAGAAAATCATCCGAGTGATGCCGGTCGTGGCTTTGCCACGACTTGTGGAGTAACAGAGGCGCTTCTTGATGCAACCCATAAAGATGTGCCTATTCATACTGAATTAATTGATGGTTTAACTAAGCAAACAGTTAAGGATCTGAAGAGATATGCTAAAAATCCAGATGGATGTAATTTTAATTTTCTTGAAGTAATGGCCTGTGAGGGAGGTTGTGTTGGCGGACCTTGTGCTATAGGCAAATTACAGAGTGCTAGGCGTGCTATTCGTAAGATTGCGCAGAAGCAATAAGACTTATATACTCCGCGTATACGCGCAACAGCAATAATAAAAGCAGCCATTAATTAAGGAGCTATATGAAACTTAAACATGCCTTTTTTCTGTTAGGAACACTAGCTATTTTTAGCACCAGTAATGCTTGGGCTCTGATGCCTTCTGCACCAGCTGCAACTGAACAAGCTTATGCTAGCTTAAATCAAAATTT
>JAGLXC010000219.1 GCA_023133095.1 Gammaproteobacteria bacterium
TAGAGAGTGGGTACTTGACTGAAGTTTTTCAAGAATGCTAGCAGGATTTTCATATAGTGCTTTGGGTAATTTAACGATAATGCAACCGTCTTTTTCTTCCAGAATAAAAGCAGAGTCAATAATATTACAAAGATTATTAAGGACAGGATATCTTTCTTTGTCAGCAGCCAGGTAATGGCCAATTTGTATTGGTTTCTTATCACCAGATACATTGGCTGTTGAAGCTGTAAAAAATGGCGGATCACCTATCGCGTTAACGCAACACTCATTGGTGGCAGCATAGGCCTGGTTATATCTATCTGTATATCTATGTTCAAATGCAAATATAAGTTGTGCGGCCATAGTATGGTCAATTGTTTTTAATGCTTCAATAACTGCCTCATAATTAGTGTGGTCATAAATTGCAGAAGCAGAAATAGTTACTTCAGGAAAAGCTGCATTTGTTAGGGCGGGTAGATCATCTGGGTCTAAACACTCATTCTGGGTTATACCAAGGCGCTTGCTTTCAGCTGCTTTTTCAGCCTGTCTTATCAGACGTGCTATATCAAGTTTACTTGAGATATTCAGGTTTTGGTTAAGGGTTGGGTTTGTTTTGATCGCGTTTCGCATCTGAGTGACGATGCTGCCATCTGGATCATTAAATATTGCTATTGTTTGTAGGTTAAAATTCAAACCAGGTCGAAATCTCTTTGGTGAAATCGATAATGGTGTATGATTGTTTGTACTAAAAACAGTATATTTTGGCATAATTAAACCTCAAATTTTTAAAGGCAAGCACTGTAAAAAATCGGTTCGATTTATTATTGCCTGCCATGTACAGTAAAAATACATCGTGTAGCTTAGGGTTCACGAATCTAAAAATCCATTACTAAAGTTGAGTATAGATCATAAACCTGAGTTTTGCAGGAAAAGTTGCAAATTTATTTGCGCCAGGAGGATATTTAATTGATAAACAAAAAGGGCGGCTATTAAAGCCGCCCTTTTTTATGCTTATCTAGATGGTTAAATTAGCGGTACTATCAATAACGCTACAATGCTAACAATCTTGATTAATGGATTTATTGCAGGACCCGCGGTATCTTTATATGGGTCGCCTACAGTGTCACCAGTAATTGCTGCTTTGTGAGCATCACTGCCTTTGGCTCCATGGGCGCCATCTTCAATATGTTTTTTAGCATTATCCCAGGCACCGCCGCCGGTGGTCATTGAGATTGCTAAAAACAATCCAGTAATGATTGTACCCATAAGTACGCCGCCTAAAGCTTTAGGACCTAGGAATACGCCTACTAAGATAGGTATTAATACAGGCAATAACGATGGAATAATCATCTCTTTAATTGCTGCTTTAGTTAGCAAGCTAACGGCCTTAGAGTAATCTGGCTTAGTTGTGCCTTGCATAATACCAGGCATCTCTTTAAATTGACGCCTAACCTCTAACACAACAGAGCTAGCTGCTCTACCAACCGCTTCCAGGGCGAGTGCGCTGAATAGATATGGTATTAATCCGCCGAGGAAAAGCCCAATAATTACCATATGGTCGGATAGATCAAAGGCTGGTAACCGATGGATAATGCTAAGCGCATGGGTGTAATCTGCAAATAGCACTAAAGCTGCAAGGCCAGCTGAACCAATAGCATAGCCTTTAGTGATAGCTTTCGTGGTGTTACCAACAGCATCAAGGTTATCGGTTATTTTACGGACATCTTCTGGTAATTTAGCCATTTCAGCAATACCACCAGCATTGTCAGTAATTGGACCAAATGCATCTAGTGCCACAATCATGCCAGCCATGGATAACATAGCTGTAGCTGCAATCGCAATACCATAAAGTCCAGCTAAGTGATAGGCTACTAAAATACTAGCGCAAATCGCTAATACTGGCCAGGCAGTGGCTTTCATGGAGACACCCATGCCTGCAATAATGTTGGTTGCGTGACCTGTAACAGATGCTTTTGCTACATGGCGCACTGGCTTATAATCAGCTGAGGTGTAATATTCAGTTATGACCACCAAAAGACCAGTTAAGATTAGACCAACTAATGCTGAGCCATATAGTCCTAAGGCGCTAACGCCATATACATTTGGCTGCATATGTCCCATCCAGCCCATAGTGACAAAATAGAATAAAATAGCTGCTATAACTTCTGAAACAATTAAGCCTCTATATAAAGAGCGCATTACTTTAGTTGCAGCTTTGGTTTTAACAAATAAAATCCCGATTATAGATGCGATAATGGAGGCGCCACCTAATACCAATGGGTAGACAGCCGCACTGCCCGCATATTGGCGAAAAGTAAGCGCACCAAGCAGCATGGTCGCTACTATTGTTACTGCATAGGTTTCAAATAAGTCAGCTGCCATAC
>JAGLXC010000022.1 GCA_023133095.1 Gammaproteobacteria bacterium
GCATATATCTTGTAATAACCAAATTATTTGTATTTAGCTCTATTGGATATTGTGTAAAAATATTCGCACTCATAATTAAAGCCCTCCAATGTCTAGTTGGGGTAGCCAGCCCATTTGTGTCAAAACTTACGGTTATGTTTATGTCAGTTTGAAGTATACTCTAACTTGGCGTCAGATATCCAGGTAAAACATGGCAGAATAAAGCGTGAATTACAGATAATTGACACGATCTAAACAACGTCTAAGACTTCAATCTGACACTTTCAGCTAGGAATAATTACAACAATGTCAGAAGATAAAATTGGCTATGTTCAAGTTAGTAGCTTTAAACCAACTGGTTGCTGAGGACATGTGAGTCTTTACGGTTTTAGAGCTTCCTTAAGGTTCAAACCGTAAATTTTGACACGAATGGGCCTACTACCCCAAAATACAAAACTGGTAGGTTACAAAATATAGAAATCTTACAGAATTTTGAGTAACTACAGCGTGCTAAATACCAGGATACATTCTGATGAGTTTGTCATTGAGTAAAATTATGATTTTTGGTAAGTCAATGTGACTGGAAATAATAATTGACGTTAGATACGTATCTATTATTCAGCAAGCAAAAAATTAGGATCAAATCTTTTTCTAATACCTATGCAGCGTTTATAAATTAGAGCTAATAAGTCATGTGTCATGGCATTTGGCTTTACGGTGTTTTCTATAGCAGCTATTAGTTTATCTGTTAGTTCTATAATTTTATATCTAACAATTGATGCAGTAAAACCAGCCTCTTGGGCTAACTGTTCAAAATGTCTGAGCATTACTTGCTTAGATCTATATTTACTCCCAATTTTCATAGCCATTTTAGTGGTCAATTCTGGATAATAGACGGTGCAAACTAAATCATATAATGGGGCTAATCTAGTTTGATTATTGTGATATAACAAAGAAAAATTCTTACCATGAGCATCATGATTGCCAATTAAAAAATTAAAAATTACGGCCTCTAATAAAATTTGCAAATCTAATACTGGTGTAGAGCTGATTGTGCGAAGTAAATTAAAACACTGCCGCAAAGAGGGACCTCCTTCATTTTGATATTTCATTTCAGGCGCTATTCCTAATGCCTGACAAAAATCTTCCTGATGGATGCGTTCTATAGAGCCATCTTGTTTTACAAATCGATCATATCTCTCGCTAATCAGGTATTCAATATCTGCCGCTTTTTTTATGGATGTTTTTGCAGCAGGTAAACCAACAGCAAGAGCTAGCTGCTGACATACAGTTTCATTTTGTACTAGATCTGCCAAATGATCTACAGCAGGTTTAATAATGTGTGTGCTAGGAGCGGTTTCTAATGGAAGCGCTATGACACCATTTTGCAATTTTACTGCAAGCTTATCTTGTGCTCCCGCAAGAGATAGACGAATCCCAGCTTCTCCAGCCATAAGTGGTTTACGTGGTAATTCACGCAATACATTTGCTAGCTCAGTATCGCTAATGATTCTGTACCTATCTGCTTGTTGCGCAAGTGGCTCTCCTTTTGGTAATAAGGTTACAGCTCCTGCACATTCACCACCCAGTTGTGTCAACAAGGCAAAATCATTTTTAGGGCTAATGCCAAGATTATGCGCAATTACTCTGCGCTTATCTTCTTCCGGCAAAATCCCAGCAAAAAATGGCCGGCATTCATCATGATCAAATGTTTTTGTGCCTAAAGGTAGGGAGTTGGATAACGCGATAGCATCGTTATTATGTAACCAATCTTTTTCATAGCTAAATGAAAGATGCCCTGTTTTATCCTGGAGTAATTTCCCCGCTTTTTGTTGATACAGATAAACATCTAATTCT
Organism: Gammaproteobacteria bacterium; assembly: GCA_023133095.1. Classification (GTDB taxonomy): domain Bacteria; phylum Pseudomonadota; class Gammaproteobacteria; order UBA9339; family UBA9339; genus JAGLXC01. The sequence goes on from JAGLXC010000022.1 coordinate 1,837, forward strand.
TTCTGCATAGTTAGTTCCTATGGTCAGCCGTAGGCGCTGTGAGCTCTTGTTGGATTCCAAGTGTCTGCAATACTTGCAGCACCTTACCCATTTGGCAGGTAGCTTTGCCTTTTTCTAGTTCAATAATAAAGCGCAAACCTGTACCTGAAGTAAACGCTAAATCGCGTTGAGTTACCCCCAGTGATTTGCGTGTTTGTCTTATAAGTTTTCCTAATTGCATAACAGAATAGTACATATATTAACATCTCTTCTAATGTTACCGTACGGTAATATTATCTGGATTTTGGCAGAAAGTCAACAAAATATTACCGATCGGGAAGATGTGTGCGGGATTGCTATTTTTCTCTATACAGCTCTAAACTTCCTATTTATTAATTAAAATAAGGAAAAGTAACATCTATGGTTCGTTATTTAAACGTCGCGAATACTCTCGCTTTTTGTGTAAACTGGGTGGTCCACTTCAGTTACATTATGCACTCATTTAAAATCATACTAGTTAGCGCCGGAAGCCGCTGTCAATGTCTGGAATTGCTGGGCATATTAATTGATGTTTAATATGGACAACTGCCCCAACGGGGCAAAATGTGATAGCCCAAGGTGAAACCTTGGGTATTGAGTTCTCCCCGAAACCGAACCCTGAAAGGGTGAAACTATATGCCACAATTTTTATCTAATATTCTCGTTCAGCTGGTTTTCTCTATGTGTGGGATTAATGATTGTTTCGCCCCTTCAGGGCTTAAATATATTTCTTACACGATTCCCAAGGCGTTGCCT
>JAGLXC010000220.1 GCA_023133095.1 Gammaproteobacteria bacterium
TCTTCTGGTTTAAGGTAGCAGCAAAGTTTTGCAAATACAGCCCCATGTTTCTTTTTTTCTAAGTGTTTTTGTGCTTTTTGTAAATTACCTTGCCTTGCACCAAAACGAAAATTTATACGGCACGACTTATAGTCATAACTACTATCTGCTTTAAGCCATTCTAAAATTTGTTCTGTTTCACCATTTTGCAGTAAAGGATATATAGCACAACAAACATAAGGCAATAGTGTTTGCTCAGCAGCAAAAGTTTTTAATAATCTTAAATCTGCTGCATTGGGCGCATCTTTGGCAAGCAGCATTTTTGCTCCTAAGCACATGATGCGTAGGCTAATTGGTGTATCAACGTTATCCGCCAAATATGTTATATGTTCAGCAAGCTTTGGAGAAATGCAATTAGGGTTTTTAGCAATCTGCGATAGATGTTTAGAGAACCATCTTTTTTTAGATAAAATAGTATCTTGGCCAAATATTCTGTTGTAATTTCTACTCCCCCAAACACGTCCATCCTTATTAACTAATCGGACAGTTGATAAATCGTTCAAATCTAAATAATCTGCTATATGGTCGCATACTGGTTGAAAAAACATCATGGCTTAAATAATTCCGGTGCTATTTCTTCGTCTTTATTAGGTAAAATTGTATTTACCAATTCAGTAACTTGTTCACAAAATTCCTTGTCAGCAAACTTTCTTGACTTATATAGTGTATCTTTTAGTTTTTGTTGTAAATCGCTTTCCAATGGGCATTTCAACCTTATTAAAGATGTGCTAACAATATTAACAACCAATTCAGGAACGCCAATTATACCAGGATAAACATATAGATAATATTGGTTGTAAATTGCCAGTAAATTAGGCAAATTGGCCAACACTTGCTGCTCTGATATTTGTAATTTGAAGTTTACTAAAACAACTAAGATGTTCTGCAAAAAACTTGCGTTATTTGCAGTGCCTAAACCATGCTGCAATAGCATAAACAAGTGATTTATGATTTCTGTTTTTTGTTCGGAAGATAATTTGCTGCATAATTTTCCAATTATTTCTGCAGGTGTTTTTCTGAACATAAATTTCTCACCTCTTAGGCTGATGTGTCTAATATCTGTAACAACTCTGAGTGACGTTGCAGTAATATTTCCACAGCAATTCTACGCCGTCGCTCATCAACAGCACAAACCCGATCAATTAACTGATTGTCAGTAAGTTTTTCTAAAACTCTTTTTAATATATTGTCGTCATGCTGTTCAAAAAACATAGCTCCCTACTAACTAACTTATGGCCTAGTTTTCTCACCATCGCTAAACGCATCCTCACTATCTTCTGTAGAATCATCCGGTGGAGCAAATCTAGCCCTTCTAGCATCCATAGCACCAAATAGCGCTGCCTGCATACCATCTACATAGCTATCCATCTGTCTAGTACTGTGCTCTATACCTGCTTCAACTTGTCTGCCTTCAGCTCTTTGAGCTAGAGCACTTTTATCAAAACCTCTAATGGCTGCCAAAAATGCGGTAGGATTTTGACCATCAACTCTTGCTGGCACATCAGGCGCTACTGCCACTTCTGCTGGTAATTTAGCTGCATATTTACCTATTTCTGAAGTTGGTTCAGGACGTGGAGGTAGTGGTGGTGGAGCTGGCCTTATTTCTGGTGATGGATCACGTGGTGGTAGTTCGGGAGGAGCAGGAGGCACTGGTGGCTCTGCTACATCTGGATCTTCTACCGGCGGCCCTGCTACTGCTGCTGGTGCTTGTAATAATTCTTCCGGTAGTTCAGGATCGCATAAAACAACATGCTCTAAAGGAAGTATTTTAGTACTAATAAATACAGCTGCTTTTTTGTTAATTTTTTTTGTCACATAATCATGCAATATTTTTGCTTTTTCGTCTGTAAGAGCAAGTTTGATTTCTGGGTTTTCTTGCAAATACTTTAGGAAAAGCCTGATGACATCTTTATTTTCAGCACTAACTGCCAGCATGACTGCGCATTCATTTCGTCTATTTCTTACGTTAATATCTACTTTATAAACATCAAATAAATATCTAATGGTTTTTTCACATTTATTTATAACAGCAAGCATTAGAGCATTATTGCCATCATTATCACGATCATAATTCAAAATACGCTGTTTATTACCCGGAACCACAAATTGTAATATTTTAGCAACTGTTAAGGGGTGGTTTTTGGTAGCGGCAGCCAATAATGGGCTTACTCCTTTATGATTTTTGGCATCAAATTTCGTTCTGTTTTGTGCCAGTATATCTATAATTGTTTTTGCTCCCTGCGCTGCTGCTAATATTAATGGCGTTTGTCCATAGGCATCACGAACTTCCAATGGAAATTTTTCTGCACATAAATATTCAACTGTACTAATATCTTCTCCATACACCGCCGCATGTAAAAGACTAGATCTATGCTCACCAATATTTAAACATAAAGCAAATCCATCATTTGTTATATATGCTCCAAATTTAGCAAACATCCTTTTAACTCTATCGCTTTTATGTCTTGCTGAAGAAGATTTAGCCAATAGCTCTCTTGTAATATCTATAACTTTTTTTCTAGCTTTTCCTCTCATAACTTCAGTATCTTGTTGTAGTAAGCGTCTTTTCATAATAGCCTCCAAATAAAAGTTAATTAATAATGTCGTTAGCATAACAAGCAGTTTTTACAAAAAATATCCGTTAAAATCCCGTATGGTTTATTTTGGCATTTATGGTAAAATATATAAAAACATAAGGAGTATTGCATATGTTTAGTCCATCAAACCCAGCTCAAAGTTTAGCTAGGGATATTGCCCTGTTAGAATCACCAAGATGCCCTGATTCTATAGCAATAAAAATAGAACAATCTCAATTAGAAGGCAAAGAACCTGTAGCTTATAAATTACCGAGGATATTACAATCTAACACTACTTTACGCAAACTTGATTTAAGCGGCAGTTGTTTTATAGATCAATATGCTATAGAAGTAATGCACGATAAACCCAAGCATGAAGAGCTGCCGCCAGTTAACAGCACTACAGTGTTTTTTTTTCCACAGCAAGGAAGAACTCACTCTGTTTGGGGTTATATGGTCATTGACCCAAAACAACCTTCTACACTCAATGGAGCCATTCTGA
>JAGLXC010000221.1 GCA_023133095.1 Gammaproteobacteria bacterium
CTGTGCCCTTGAACTCTTCGTAGATAACTTCGTCCATTTTTGAGCCGGTATCTATAAGTGCAGTTGCTATAATTGTTAAGCTACCGCCCTCTTCTATGTTTCGTGCTGCACCAAAAAAGCGTTTTGGTCTTTGCAGCGCATTAGCTTCAACACCACCTGTTAACACTTTGCCTGATGATGGAACCACTGTGTTATAAGCTCGTGCTAAGCGGGTGATAGAGTCTAACAAAATTACTACATCACGTTTGTGTTCGACTAATCGTTTTGCTTTTGCAATTACCATTTCAGCTACTTGAACATGGCGGGTAGCAGGTTCATCAAAGGTGCTTGCGACAACTTCGCCCTTTACTGAGCGTTTCATGTCGGTTACCTCTTCGGGTCGTTCATCAATTAATAGTACGATCAAGTCACACTCTGGATGGTTAGCAGTAATTGATTGCGCAACATTCTGTAGCATAATGGTTTTACCAGCTTTTGGCGGCGAAACAATCAAGCCACGCTGGCCTTTACCGATAGGTGAGGCAAGGTCAATTACGCGGGCAGTAATATCTTCAGTGCTGCCGTTGCCACGTTCTATTACTAGCCGTTCATTAGCATGTAATGGAGTAAGATTCTCAAATAAAATTTTATTTTTAGTTTTCTCTGGGGCATCGCCATTTATATCTTGCACTTGCAAAAGAGCAAAGTAGCGTTCGCTATCTTTAGGTGGCCTAATTTTGCCAGAGATAGTGTCACCAGTTCGTAGGCTAAAGCGGCGAATTTGACTGGGAGAGACATAGATGTCATCTGGCCCTGCCAGATAAGAGCTGTCGGCAGAACGTAGAAAGCCAAAGCCATCAGGCAGGATTTCTAATGAGCCATCACCGAAAATATCGTTGTTGTTACGAGCATGTGCCTTAAGGATAGCAAAAATCATGTCCTGCTTGCGCATTCTTGACATGTTTTCTAGCCCCATTTCTGACACCATAGTTACTAGCTCCGCAGGAGCTTTTTTCTTTAATTCTGTTAAATTCATAATAATAATGATCTTTGTTTAATGTGTTTAGTGAAACAATAGGAACACTCGGAGGGAGGTTTCTGTAAGGTATTTAATAATTATAGAGGTATTTACAATAAATACAAGCTTTAAGTAACTTACAAATTTTCATCCAAAAACGCAGTTAATTGAGATTTTGTTAATGCCCCTACTTTAGTAGCGTGTACCTCACCATCTTTAAATAAAATCAGGGTAGGAATGCCGCGGACACCATATTTCACTGGGGTATCAGGGTTATCATCAATATTTAACTTAGCTATTTTGATTTTATCAGCATATTCCGTTGCCACCTCAACTAAAATTGGCGCAATCATTTTGCATGGACCACACCATTCAGCCCAAAAATCTACTAATACTGGTTGCTCAGAGCTTAAGACATCAGTCTCAAAAGAGGCATCGCTAATAGTAATTGTATTTTCTGACATAAGAAGTTCCTCGTTTAGTCATAATTCCGAACCTATCATTTGAGCCTATTTTATTCTAAAATGCAAGTTCTTGGCAAAAAAAATCAATCACAAAGAGTGTCATAATATGAATCTAAATGAACTACTAAACCTAACTTTAGGGAAAAATGCTTCAGATCTACATCTTACTGCAGATGCGCCACCCTGGGTCAGAATTGATGGTTCTCTGCAAAAGTTAGATCTGCCAGCGTTTACTGGCGCAGAGTTAGCTGCAATGCTAAAAAATTGTATGGATGAGCCTACTCGCAATAAATTTACAGAAACGTGGGAAGTTGATTTCACCTATCAATTACAAAGTCAGGCACGATTTCGAGTTAATATATATAGGCAGAATAGAGGGATAGCGGCGGCTTTTAGGACAATAGCTACATCTGTTCAGTCATTAGATGAGCTACAATTGCCCCAGATTTTAAAAGACCTTGTCATGCTGCCACGTGGGTTGGTGTTAGTTACTGGTCCCACTGGATGCGGAAAAAGCACTACTCTGGCTAGCATGATCGAATATGTGAATAATTGCAAAAATGACCATATTATTACCATTGAAGATCCAATTGAGTATCTCCATAGCAGTAAAAAATGCTTGATTAATCAGCGCGAGGTTCATCATGATACCAAAAGCTTTAATATGGCATTACGGTCAGCATTGCGCGAAGATCCGGATATTATTTTAGTAGGTGAAATGCGCGATTTAGAGACCATTCGTCTTGCATTGACAGCAGCTGAAACCGGCCATCTGGTATTTGCAACTTTGCATACTTTGTCTGCAGTTAAAACTATTGCGCGAATTATTGACGTATTTCCAGGTGATGAACAACCACTTGTTAGAGCTATGTTATCTGAGTCATTACAAGCTGTAATATCACAAACTTTAGTGAAGCGTGTTGATGGAGGGCGAATCGCGGCGACCGAGGTGATGGTCACGACAACAGCAGTTCGTAATTTAATCCGTGAAGACAAGCTGCCCCAGGCCTATTCTGTGATTCAGACTGGAATGGCCAAAGGAATGCATACTTTAGATCAGGATCTCGAGCGTTTAGTTGCAGACGAGGTGATTGCGAATGATATAGCAGCAGATCTAGCACATGATAGGATAGCTTTTAGTGGTGAATGAGAGCAACCAAACCTTGCTTGGCTTTGATTTTGGTTTAAAGCGGATTGGGGTTGCTGTTGGGCAAAGCATAACTGGCACTGCTTCGCCGTTGCAAATAGTAGCAGCTACGCAAGGTAAGCCAGACTGGGAGGTCATTACTAAATTGATTGCTACCTGGCAGCCGCAAGCGTTAGTTGTTGGCATACCATATACAATGGAGGATGAAGAGCAGGAGATTACCCATGCAGCCCGCCGTTTTGCCAGAAGGCTGAATCATCGCTATCATTTACCAGTTCATGAAGTTGATGAAAAGCTTACAACCAAAACTGCAAGAGAAGATATATATGCCAAAGGGGGCTATAAAGCGCTGCAAAAAACCGCTATTGACAGTATTGCTGCGAAATTAATTCTTGAAGATTGGCTGGGAGGCTAGGGCAATCGCATGAAGCTTCATGATAGCAATAGCTTCTGCCCCAACGGGGCAAAATGTGATGGCCCAAGGTGAAACCTTGGGTATTG
>JAGLXC010000222.1 GCA_023133095.1 Gammaproteobacteria bacterium
ATAATAGACTTGATTTAGTTGAGTATCTATTAATGCGCTGTAAAGATTTATTGCTTAATAGCCTTAATATGAATGGTGAAACTCCTTTGCATCTGGCAGTGCAGCAAGGTAATCAGGCTATTTATGATTTGTTGGTGGCAGCTGGTGCAGATAAAACTTCATTGGATTATGTTGGAAATTCTTTGGCAATGCAGGCTTTTATTTATGATACCTATGTAAAAATAGCTGAATTTCATAATATTGAAGCGTTATTGATTTTGCCTGGATTTTTGTCTGAATTTAAAAAATTAGAAGTAATTTTTGCTGAGCAGCCTGAGTTTGTTGCAAAACAGTTGCGTATTGTAACGCATGAGCGTGATATTAGGCTCTATTGTCATAAGCTGATAGTTTTATTTGGTAGCGCTGATTTAGGTTGGCAATACATTCAAGCCCACAGCAGTGCTGAAAGCAGGCAGCCAATTCATGATCTATGTCTATTTAATTTGCCGCCTGCGAATTTAAAATGGGATAGGAGTGCTTGGGCAGCATTGGCGCTACAGCATGGAACACAACTTACGGAATATCTAAATTTTGCCCCACGAATTGAAGCATTGTTAGGGTCTAAACCTCCTAATTCTCTCCAGGCAATTATTGCAGTAGCAAGTGACATACGGTATAACCGCGAAGCAGAAAACCCCGAATTAGCTAACTTGTTTATTAAATACAAAATCCCAGAGTCTGCTTTTGATAGGGTTTTAGATGCCTATAGACTAAAGGCAGAGGATAAGATGCCAGATCTATCTATTGATGGCGCAGTTGTTGGTGAGTCGCACTACTATTTTAAAAAATTAGCACCTAATGATCTGCGCGGGTTTGTGTTAGGCGCAATAACTCACTGTTGTCAAAGTGTTGGCAGTGCTGGCGAAGCTTGTGTTAGGCATGGGATGACTTCGTCTTATGCTGGGTTTTATGCGGTTTTTAAAAGGCCAAACCAAAAAGAGGTTGCTAGAGTAGGGCGTCTAATAGATAGTGCTAAGGCGGTAAGTAATTTGCCTGATTTTCTTAAAAATTTACCAAAAGATCAAAGTAAAAAATATGCTGGTGCAAAATCCTTGGATGTTTTACGAGCAGAATTTGCTGCAGAGCTCGAGAGAGTAAGCAAGGATGAATTAGTGGCGCAATTGTTTGCCTGTTTAACTAATCAAGGGAGCTTGCTATTTGATTCATGGGAAGGTTTGAGAGTTGCAGATAATTATTTGTGCAAGAAGTTTTTGGTAGAAGCGGCTCGGAAAGTAATAGTTAATCATCGTATTCCTAAAGTGTTATTAGGCAAAGGCGGGCGAACTCCTGCGGATTTGCAATTTACAACTGCTGACAAGCCAGAAACTCCTATTGATTATGTTGATTATCGCGATTCTAAAGAGCAATTTATTGTAGCAACTCAAGAAGGTTTGCAAAATGCAGTAGCAACAACAAGAGCAAGGACAGCAGAAAATTTAGTACAACATTCTGCTGTATTTGCAGGGCCGCCTGGTCATAATCCAGAGCAAATGATGATGCAGATGAAAGAATTTTGTGGGGCCGCTACAAATATTGATGTATTGCCTTTTGTGAGGGATCCCAATCCAGATTGCTCTAACCTTAAGGGATATCTGGATCAAGATATCTCTGCTGAAAAAGTGATTTTATTGCCAATTTATAAGGAAAATAACAGTTGGACGTGCTTGTTTGCAAGGTTATATCCTGATCGTAGCAAATATGTTGCTTATCTTGATCCGCTAGCAACATCATCGCATGTTCCCAATTATTTATCCTCGTGCATTAGTGATAACCATAGTATTGCAAAAACAACAGCAGAATATGTAGAGGATCCAGCTCAAACTGGAAGTTGGTTAATCGATGTCATGAGGAATTTTGTGGCAACTGGTCAGTTGGTAATGTATTCATCGGCTTTCGCAGGATGCCTTGGGCGTAAGCTCGAAACTGAATGTGTCAGTGGTCCTATATAGCTCTCGAAGGGAGCGACGGAGAATTGCTGCAGCCAGAGTTTAACTGTCAGATTGTAAAAATATAAAGATTTAACAGTAAATATTTTTGATGTATTATAAACATCTATATCTTAATCTCTGACAGAGGAACATCTTATGTTACTTAATAATTATATTACTTTAGGAAAGTCGGGCTTGCGTGTAAGTCCGTTTTGTTTCGGAGCTATGACCTTTGGAGAAGATTGGGGTTGGGGTTCAAATGAAGAGGATTCCAAGACTATTTTAGACTATTTTTTGGATGCTGGGGGTAATTTTATCGATACAGCTAACATCTACACAAAGGGCCACTCTGAAAAAATTATTGGCGATCATATTGGAAAGTTTCCAGCAAAACGTGATCGAGTAGTAATAGCTACAAAGTTTTTTGGTTCACTCTATCCTGGAGATCCAAATGCTGGTGGTGCGAACCGCAAAGCTATAATTGCACAGTGTGAGCAATCTTTGCGACGTTTGCAAACAGATTACATTGATCTTTATTGGCTGCACTGTTTTGACAAACATACACCAATTGAAGAGACTATGATGGCGCTGGATGATTTGGTTAAAAGTGGCAAAGTTCGTTACATCGGTTTTTCAGATACTCCTGCCTGGAAAGTGGCGCAAGCACAAACTTTAGCTACATTGCGAGGATGGTCGCCACTTGTGGCTTTGCAAATAGAATATTCTCTTATTCAGCGTACGGTAGAGGGTGAACTTATTCCTATGGCAGAAGAACTTGGATTGGGAGTTACGCCATGGTCACCACTTAAATATGGGGCTCTTACTGGAAAATATACTCGTGAAAATGCAAAGCAAAATGCGTCTGGCCGGGGCAATATGGTAGCCTCTGTCCTTAATGAGAGAGCATACAATATAATCGATGTTGTAGTTAGAGTCTCTAAGGAGCTAAATACAACACCTGCCCGCGTTGCTCTTGCATGGGTGCAAACGCAACCAGGGGTTACCTCTACCATTTTAGGAGCTAGAACTTTAACACATCTTAAAGATAACTTGGCTGCTTTAGATTTAACCTTGCGTCCAGAAGATATTGCAGCATTAGATGAAGTTTCAAAACCAACTTTGAATTTTCCAGCAGAGATGCTAACTACTGTTGGACCTATCAGAAGTGGAGGCACAACTATAAACGGAGAAACACATCCTGTTTGGGATTTGACGCCAAAAACAGATGCGGAGCGCTACTGAGTTTAAAAATGGTTGATTATGTTTTTACAGCTTTTGCAAATCTTGAGTCTTCTATGCTCTACGATATTATGGCTCTGCGAGAAGAGGTGTTTACCTTTGAGCAAAAATGTACTGAGCGAGATCTCGATGGTTTGGACAAAGAGGCAATTCATATTTATGCTGTAGAAAATGATGGCCTATTTGCTGTGGCTCGTATTTTGCCACCTGGAGTTTATAGACCTAACATTGTTAGCTTTGGGCGCCTGGCAATCAAGCAATCATATCGCAGCAAGGGATATGGTAAAGCAATAATGTGTCATGTTATACAGTATATAGACAGGCACTATCCTGATATCCCAATTGAATTTTCGGCACAACTATATTTGCAGCATTTTTATGAAGAGCTTGGATTTAAGGCTATTGGGGATGTTTATGAAGAGGCAGGTATTGCGCATATCTCTATGGTTAAGCAAAGTGTTGAGGAATAAAAGAGTAATTATCAGCATGTTTTTATGCTGTTTTTGTTTGGGCTCGGCTTTTGCTGCAAAGTTGCCAACTATTACCTGGAAACAATATAGCCGCATGCCACAAGTGCGCAGCAATCCGCAAGTTATAACCTATAAACAAGTGATCTATGTTTTAGGCGGTAATGATATAGAGGGAGCTACGAATTCGTTTTGGAAGTTTAACCAGGTAACTAAAAGCTGGCATGCTTTGGCATCGATGCCGACCGCGCGTTCTGCCCATAGCGCAGTTGTGTATCATGACAAGCTCTATGTTTTTGGTGGTATGGGTAAGAGTAACCGCTACTTAAATTCAATTAGTGTTTATGATTTTAAAACTAATAAATGGCATGCGGCTGGCAAGATGCCTATTTCTACAGCTAGATTTGGTTTGGTGAAATTTGCTGATAAAATTTTTGTTATTGGCGGCATTAATGATCAAAATTCTGCTTTAGCAAATGTTTGGGTCTTTGATCCAGAAAATAGTAGCTGGCAGCAAGGCGCGCCGTTACCTCAAGGTAGAAACAGGTTAGCTGCTGTGGTTTTAGATAAACATCTCTATGTTATGGCAGGTGAAGATAGTAATGGAAAAGCTTTAAGTTCTATGCTGGAATATTTGCCTCTGCAAAATAGTTGGCATAAAGTAGCAGAGCTAAATTATCCCCGCAAAAATTTTGCCTTATACTAATATAAACAGTTCAATTTTAGTCGCTGGCGGTTGGCATAAAGTTAATAACATAACTACATTTGTTGCAGCCACTGAACTATTTTCTCCAACAGCTAATAGTTGGCATGTTGTTGGTCAATTGCCTCAAGGTAGAGATGGGGTTAGGATGGTAGCACTAAAAGATAAGGTATATCTATGGCGGATTTAATAAAACTATTAGTGATGCTGTGCTGGTTGGTGGATTTGCTAATAATAAAACATCTTAAGTAATGGCGCATGGAACATGGGAGATATGATGAAAAATAAGGTAGAAATCGGTTCTGATAATGTTTTTAAAGATCTTGGGTATGCTAATTCAGAAGAACGATTAGCAAAATCTGAGTTAGCTCGGAAAATTAACGGCATTCTTAAGAAGAAAAAATGGACTCAAGGAAAAGCTGCTAAAATAATGGGAATACCTCAGCCAAAAATCTCCTTGATTAGTAAAGGGGTTGTTTCTGGTTTTTCTTTGGGTAGGCTTATAGTTATCCTTGAAATGGTTGTCGTCAGCCAGCAAAAAATTTTCTAAAGAAACTCCTTGCATATTATCTGTGGCAAATCTCTTGGAAGTTATAGCGGTGAGTTTTTTGTTGGGGAATTGATGAATAAACCAGCTAAATTCTAATGGAGATGTTTGGCCACGCTTTACTTCAATAAAAAGTTCTTTGTTGGTTACAAAATCTATTTCATGCTCTTTATTTTGCCAAAAGGCTAGCGGTTCTAAAATTTCTTCACCAGTGATAGCTGCTTGGCGTAATAGTTCTTGAGCGACTAACCACTCATACCACATTCTCGGAACTGGTTTAGGCAGTGCTAGAAAATTATCGGGATTTCGAATTTGGGCTGGGTAATAAGCTACAGCTGCAAGTAGATTGGTGAAGTGATATTTGCAGCGTTTTTTTAAGATTAATAGTTTTCGATCTTGACCATTATTAGAGGAGACGCGAGCGTCAGCAGGAGTAGTTTCTGTTCAGCAGCGAGGCTTTCGTGGACTTTTGGCGCGTTTGGGTATATTGTCTAGTCAGAAAATCGAGAGTCCTAAAGTAGATGATGTTGCAACCAGTTCGCCTCCGTCCGTTAAGGAGATGAAGGGGTAATTTTTTAAATGTTATTACTACTGAAATTGCTCAAGCTATTATATTTAAATATTATGCACATGGGGCTGGTTTTCTAAAAATTGAGGTTAAATAATTATGCCGATAGATAATCAAACTACCCAAGCAATTGTGAAGTTGCTTAAGAATTGTCAATTTAAGGAGCTATGCGATACTTATTTTGGCAATGAATTTATGTGGATAATTAAGGGCACAAGTATTTTATCCGGCATATATAGCGATCAAGATGTTTTTTTTGAAAAGGTAATTAATCGCCTTAAGGATGCAGTGCTTCCTGGCTGGAAAATGCATATTCTAGATGCCTACGTAGCTGGCAATGTGTTTATAGTTGAAATGCGAGGCGAGGTAAAAACAAAGAGAGGCCGTAATTACAACAATGAATATTGCTGGATTTTTAAATTTGATGGCAAGAAGATTGCAAGCGTTACCGCATATTACGATTCGCTTCTGGTGAATCAAACACTACAGGGCTAGCTCTGGCCTATTATCCACGGCAATCGCATGAAATTTCATGAGAGCAATAGCTTCAATAATCATTATCCCGTCCTGCCTGTAGACGCTTAGAATGTCTGGAATTGCTGGACATATTAATTGACGTTTGATATGGGCAACTGCCCCAACGGGGCAAAATGTGATAGCCCAAGGTGAAACCTTGGGTATTGAGTTCTCCCC
>JAGLXC010000223.1 GCA_023133095.1 Gammaproteobacteria bacterium
CAAGATATATTTGTGAATGTAGTTGGCGGCGTAAAGGTAACCGAAACAGCTGCCGACCTCGCCCTATTGCTTGCTGTAGTCTCCAGCCTTAATAACAAACCCTTGCCCCTTGATCTATTAGTCTTTGGTGAAGTAGGTCTCTCCGGTGAAATTCGTCCAGTCCAAAATGGCCAAGATAGAATCAAAGAGGCAACCAAACATGGATTTAAACGCGCTATCATCCCGCTTGCTAATGCACCCAAATCAGATGCAGCAGGAATCGAGATAATTGCAGTCAAAAATCTGCGCGAAGCGATTAATAATTTATAAACAAAGAGCTTACATTGGAGTTAACTCACAAGAAATACTTGTCAGTTCGTCCTGAAGGTAACAGACAGGTAAAACGCTTAATTGATTACTACAGTCTCGACATGATTATTTCAGTTGGGTATCGAGTAAAAGCAATGTAGCAACCCGTCTTCGCGTCTTACAACATTAAATCTTCTAACTCACACGCAAGCAATGCAGACCGGGTAAGTGTTATTTTTCTTTGGTTTGGACTGCATGACATTGTACAAATAATCCTTGTCTGAATAGCATCACCTACAATGACATTGTTCAAACTTTTAAGATAGGCGGAATTTTTGTTATAAAAAAGAGTTGCATATTGTTTAAGCCGATCATTTGCTTTGCGTTTTACATTAACATTAATTAGAGGAAGAAGTTTATTGTCTATTTCTGTTGAGATCTTTCCTTCCCAATCATCAAGCCAATAGTTACTAATTACATAAGTTATTGTTACTGGATAATCGTCTTCAGTATTATAGCTATATATAAATGAGTAGTTATCCGTGTCAAAATCCTGATGAATAAATATCTTGCATAAACCAGTAGTCCGGTGAATATTATATGACTTCACCAATCGCAGATAACTTTCATGCCACTGCATAAGCCAATTCTTAATATAGCCTTGATCTAAAAAAAGCGGAGATAGATCATGCTGGAGATTTTTATTATCTACCTTGCTCATTTGTAATGTTAATCTATCAAACAGAGCGTGCAAATCTGCAATATCAAAATTTTTGGCACGAGCGCATAAATAGTTTAAATCTGGAACAACTTTCTTTCCCATATACCACAAAAGATCGTAAATATCGCGTCCTTTTTCTTCGTAAGTTTCCTTCCCTACACGCCTTATTCCACGCAAAAGAATGGCTGCAATCTTACTTGCCATAAGAGTCGACAGATTGTAAGTCTTTATCACAAAGGAAAGCTGCCCGCTATTTATGGGAATATTTTCAGTAACAGAATGTGGCGGAATAAAGTAATTTAGATCAACTTTGACATGCACCTGTTTGGAGTGATGGTTAATTCCTATTTCATCTCCTATAGTAAAGCGTAACAGAAGCCCTCTACCGTTTACAACTTTAACAGTTAATGTATCAGATTCTAGTTCGTAATTATCTGCAAAATAACCTTCAATCTCTCCTTTTAAATTAGCTAAAAATGGTTGCGTGCATTCATGATCAATTTCAAAATCGAGGTCAACAGACATACGATTAAGGCCATAACAAATCCTCAGTGCAGAGCCACCATACATCGTCCATTTACTATACTCTTGATGGTGATAGATAAAATTAAGCAAATAATATTGAATTTCTTCTTTTATTATATTGCGTAATATTTCAACATTAGACAAACCAGAGTTAACACGCTCAGCAATTTTATTTTTCAGTAGTTCAATAATTTGTTTAGTCATTTGATTTACAGTACCTTTTCATAATTGTGTAAAAATTTTCCCTCTCTTTTTTATCCATCTCATCAATATCAATTCTCAAATCATCAAGCAATATTTGCAAGTCCTCAAACCGCACCCCCTTAAACTGATTAGTTTTAAAATAAATAAGATCAAAAAGAGCTTTTGCTGGAGACGCAATAAAAAAATCAAACGTTCCGGGAATAAGCAAAAAACCGAAAAAAAACTCTTTTTTTATCGAGTGATACATAAAAGATCCCACCTTATTATTGTAGGCTCTGGTAACTTTGGGGGTTACTGACGTAATCGTATAAATTGCCTCAGTAGTAAGATCATAATACTGCAAAGCTGACCATGAAGTAACATAAGAAGGCTGACGTAAAATATTAGCCAGGTAAAGTATATATGAGATATCATTGTTATACTCTTTTAGAGCAGCAGCTGTAACATAGAGCCCCTTTTTTAACTGAAACAAATCCCTATGCGCCAAAGACTGTTTGATATATGCATCAACTGTTCCTTGCTGAATATTGTAAGGCTCGCTTAATTGGCAAATTGCCTTTTTATCGAAATAGGGCAGGCTTTGCAACTGATTGAGCAGTATTTTTCTGTATTTCACAATTGGTATGATATCATGCCAATTGTGAAATGCAAGCATTAAAATGAAGACCCCTAACTAAAACATGAAGCCTAAATCAAGACAACAGCCAGTAATCAGACAAGGCCGCCCATCAGCAGGGAATAAACAGCCATGCCGGCAGTGATACTAAAAACCGCATTCAAAACAGTAAATAGCAGCGCAATATTATGGCCACGGCGGTATGACAAATATGAGTAGATAGTCAAAAATATGCCGCCTAAAAAATAGACAATTGGATTTGAGGTAGCATAACCTGCAGCCAAACATAGAAGCCCCAAGCAGCCAAGAATCATTACAACGTCACTCAATAAACCCTTTCTAATAAAATAGATTATTGCAACTATTGTTAGAATTATTGGGATAGCTGCTTTCACCATGACACCTACCGGAATAAAAGCCACTAAAGTGCCGCATAAAGCAACTACTTGCAGAATTGCAAAAAACTCATGTTTTTCCAAAACTGAAGAGGTTAACAAGAATACAGAGCCGGCAGTAAACAGCAGCTTCTGCGTTGTTGTTGGCGTCAAAAATGTGCCTACTATTATTAACAATAAACCAATAACGCCCAGTCCAATATTGAACCAATTAATACTTTTTGTATTTAATGTTATATTATTTTCACTCATATTAATTTATAATTATACCCACTATGTATGACAACACAATGAAAATTGCAGGATTTGACCCTGAACTAGCCAGTGCTATTGCCCAGGAGGCTAAACGCCAGGAGGAGCATATTGAGCTAATTGCTTCAGAAAACTATGCTAGCCCCAGAGTTCTGGAGGCGCAAGGCTCGGTCTTAACCAACAAATATGCTGAAGGCTATCCTGGCAAACGCTATTATGGCGGCTGCGAATATGTTGATGTTGCAGAAAAAC
>JAGLXC010000224.1 GCA_023133095.1 Gammaproteobacteria bacterium
TTTAGTTTCATATGGATATGTTAATGTTATTCTGTGGGTAATACAAGGATCACCAAATTCAAAATCCAGCTATGATATATCTGTATAAGCATCAAAGATGCATATGTAGCTTGCCTTAAACACCATTTTAGTGTACACTGTAATAGTGTTGATTTTTTTAAGAGGGTAGGGCGATGTTAAAAAATATTACGCTGAGTGCAGATATGTCTTTAATTGCAAGGGCACGGGACAAGGCAAAGAGCGAAAAAAAGAGTTTAAATACGGTATTTCGTGAATGGTTAACACACTATACCAATAAAAGAACAGCAGCGTATGGGTATAGAGCTTTAATGGCGGAATTGCAAGAGGTAAACTCCGGTAGACATTATAGTAGAGATGAGTTAAATGAACGATAATTATGGGGAAAGGTTCTTTTTAGATACTAATATTTTAATATATTCATTTGATCATTCTGATAAAATAAAACGCAACAAAGCGCAGGAGTTGGTTTCTGTGGCTTTGTCTAGTGGTCTTGGTGTTATTAGCTATCAAGTTGTTCAGGAGTTTCTTAATGTAGCAGGGAAAAAGTTTGTTTTCCCTAGTGCAAAGCTGCGTTTATATTTTGATAAGGTATTAGATCCTTTGTGTGAAGTTTATCCTGATATGAAACTATATCGTTTTGCTGTTGATATTAAAGATAGATTTAAATTTTCTTTTTACGATTCATTAATTATTGCATCCGCAATAGAGTCAGACTGCAAGGTGCTTTATAGCGAAGATTTGCAGGATGGGCAAGTACTGTTAGGTTTGAAGGTCAAAAATCCATTTAGTTCTTAAATAATAATGTTACAATGGAACAATGAATAAAGAAAACATGAAAACAAAACCAGTGCTTTTTAGTGGGATTCAGCCATCAGGATTGCTGCATCTTGGCGCGTATATCGGCGCTATTAAAAACTGGATTAAATTGCAGAATGAGTATGAGTGCTTTTTTTCTATTGTTGATCTGCATAGCATTACGGTACGGCAAGATCCAAAAGCATTTCGAGAGCGCTGTTATGATTTTTTAGCGCTATATATTGCTTGTGGAATTGATCCTGCTGAAAATGTGATATTTTGTCAATCGCATGTGCCAGCGCATGCTGAATTAACCTGGATTTTAAATTGTTATACTGGTATGGGCGAATTAAGCCGGATGACTCAATTTAAAGATAAGGCAAAAAAACAGGAGGGCGCGACTGTTAGTGTAGGATTATTTGACTATCCGGTTTTGCAGGCGGCAGATATTTTATTATATCGAACCAATTTGGTGCCTGTTGGTGCGGATCAAAAACAGCATATTGAATTAGCGCGGGATATTGCTCTGCGCTTTAATCGTCTATATGGTGAGATATTTACCGTACCAGATCATTTTATTCCTAAAGCAGAAGCAGGCGCTCGAATTATGAGTTTGCAAGATCCTGAAAGCAAGATGTCTAAATCAGACCCAAATGAACATGGCACTATATCTTTGCTTGATTCGCCAGAGGTTATTCGTAAAAAACTAAAGCGTGCAGTTACCGATTCTGAAGCTGAAGTACGATTTCATGCTACAAAACCCGGAGTTTCTAATCTTTTGACTATTTATGCAGCAGTGACCGGTAAAGATATTTCTGCCTTAGAAGCTGAATATCAAGGTTCAGGTTATGGCAAATTTAAAGATGATTTGGCTGAAGCTGTGGTTACATTTGTGGCACCAATTCAAGAACGCTATTTCGAATTACGCCATGATAAAGCCGCTTTAAATGCTATTTTGCAGAAGGGGGCAGAACAAGCAAGAGCGCGAGCAGAGCAGATGCTACAGAAGGTGTATGAAGCTGTTGGGTTTGTGGTGCTCAAATGAAATATATTGGCGCGCATGTAAGCAGTGCTGAAGGAGTATTCAATGCGCCACTTCGAGCCAAAGAGATAGGTGCCAAAGCTTTTGCTCTCTTTATAAAAAATCAGCGCCAATGGTTTGCTAAAGCCAATACACCAGCTGAGATCGCTAAGTTTAAAGAAAATCTAGCAATAAGCGGTATTGCACCTGAATATGTTTTACCGCATGATAGCTATCTGATTAATTTAGGTCATCCGGAAGCAGAAAAACGTAAACGTTCTACTGCTGCGCTCTTAGATGAGGCGCAGCGCGCAGAAAAGCTCGGTCTTAAGCTACTTAATTTTCATCCTGGCAGTCATTTAAAACAAATTAGTGAAGCTGCGTGTCTCGATAATATTGCAGCAGCCATGAATGAAGTGTTAGCAAAAACAGAAACGATAACTCTGGTTATTGAAAATACTGCAGGTCAGGGCGGTAATGTTGGTTATAAATTTGAACATTTAGCTGATCTCATTGATAAAACAGTAGTGAAAGAGCGCGTTGGCGCATGCATTGATACCTGTCATATGTTTGCTGCTGGATATGACATTAGAACCAAAATAGCCTATACTCAAACCTGGCAGGAGTTTGCTAACATTGTTGGGTTTGAATATTTAAAAGCTATGCACTTAAATGATGCTAAATCTGAGTTTGCAAGCAGGGTTGATCGACATCACTCTATTGGACTTGGTAATATTGGTTTAGATGCATTTAAATTTATTATGCAAGATAAAAGGATGGATGAAATCCCCTTGATCTTAGAAACTATTGATAGCGCACTTTGGCCAGAAGAAATTAAGTTATTGTATGATTTTATAGAGGAATAACATGGAAAAAACTTACCTATTTTATGATGTTGAGACTACAGGTCTTAATAAGTGTTTTGATCAAGTATTGCAATTTGCGGCTATTCGTACTGATAAGCAATTTAACGAATTAGAGCAATATGAGTATAGGATTAAGTTAAATCTTGATGTAATTCCTTCGCCTCAAGCAATCATAACCCACGGTATTGGTATTAGTGAAATGCAAAATGGTACCTGTGAATATGAGGCAGTGCAGGAAATTCATAAATTGATGAATCAACCTGGTACTATAAGTTTAGGTTATAATACTCTTGGTTTTGATGATGAATTTTTACGCTTCTCTTTTTATCGTAATTTGTTGACTCCTTATACTCATCAATATGCTAATGGTTGTAGTCGGATGGATCTTCTGCCTATGACAGCGATGTACTATTTATTTAAAAATGAAGTTTTAACCTGGCCTACTATAGACAAGAAACCCAGTCTTAAACTAGAGCCGCTAAGTAATGCTAATAAATTAGCAGAAGGTGCGGCTCATGATGCTATGGTTGATGTAAAAGCTACCTTATCACTTGCTAAGTGTTTGGCGCAGCATCAAGATATGTGGAACTATTTATGCGGTTATTTTGATAAGGCAACGGATTTAGGCAGAATGTTAAAGTTGCCTGAAGCTGTTATGGTTGACGTCTCTTTTGGGGCTGATAATTTTTATCAAGCTCCAGTGTCAGCACTAGGTCCGCACAACCACTATAAAAACCAAACTTTATGGTTGCGTTTGGATGACGAAAAATTATCAAAGACAACATCTGATTCTATTGCTGATACAACTTTTGTGATACGCAAAAAAGTTGGTGAGTCCAAGTTGTTGTTACCGCCAAACGAGCGTTTTTTACAGCATATAACGAAAAAAAGATCTCAGTTAATAGAGGCAAATAAAAAATGGTTAGCAGAAAATAGTGAACTATTGCAAGAGATTAGCCGTTTTTATAAAGATTATACCTATCCTGAAATGCCAAATTTAGATATTGATGCAGCGCTGTATCAAAATGGTTTTTTATCTAGAGATGATCAATCACAATGTGACAAATTTCATGCCGCATCTATTAATGATAAAGTTATTATGTTAGAACATTTTACGAATTCTAATATGCGTGAACAAGCAATCCGCATTATAGGCCGTAACTATAAGTATTTACCGCATAACTATGCGATGGAATTTGAGAGTTATTTAGGTCAGATTAATCCTCATGATGCAGCTCATGCTTTGCTTGATTATAAAGGCAAGCCACGCTATACTCCGATGGCTGCTTTAAAAGAGATTGCAGAGTTGAAAGCAAAATTTTCTCGAAAAGCAGATGCAAAGCAATTGGAGTTGTTGCAAGGTTTAGAGGAGTATCTCTATAACCATTATGTTACTACTAATTAAATTATTAAGAGGATGTTATGCCAAAGATATCACCAGAAGATTGGCTAGAGTTTTTACGATTTTGTTCAGAGTTTAGGACTTCAGAACAGGTAGATAATTTTTTTGAGGTATTCTATACGTTTAACGAACGTGAGGAGGTATTGTCTCGTTATTTAATTGTTAAAGAGATGTTAACCAGCAAAAAAACCCAGCGCGAAATCGCAGTGTCTCATAATGTCAGTATTGCTAAAATTACCCGCGGATCAAATCAGTTAAAAAGAGTAAGCGATGAATTTAAGGAGTTTATCGCCCGAGCTATTCTTGGTAAATGATTCGTAACTGTTCATCCTGCCTAAAAATAATAGCCAAAAGAAAATAGCGTATCAACATCAATGCCTGCATTTCTTTTTGCAAGTCCAGCATTAGAATAGTGCAGTAGATGCCAACTTAGGTCAAATTGTCGGTTAGAGCCAAAGGTAACACCTAATCCGATCATGTCTTGAAAAGCGAAGTTTGAGCCTAAATCTCTTGGGCCAAGAGTATCCTGTGACATAACAGCCGCTCCAGTGCTTAATTCAAGATAGGGTGTGGCCGCATTTTTTATAGTAGGAAAATTGAGGCGTAACACTGGTGCTATAGCAGCGATAGTAATAGAGCTATCTTTATGATAATTAACCCGCCAGAAACCTGCGCTAGTATCGATATATATTTGTACGTTTTTCCAATCAAAAACCTGTGGTAAAAAGCGATAGCTGATATGAGTTCCATGAAGACTATCTGGCAAACCTACGCCATAAGAGATCGTTGCGCCTTGCCAGGAACATGGGAATGCCAATGCAGCTTTGCTACATAAGCAAAATACAAATATTAAAAGAGCTTTTCTCATCTTCAGGTATAATATCGCTTTACTAGTTGATTTCCATCTTTTATTATTACCGTATGATATTTGAACAGATAGCAGTTGGCGGTGATAATAATTTTGCCTATTTAGTAGGCGATGTTGCTTCTGGTGAGGCATTTGTAGTTGATCCATCTTTTGATCCTGCTAAAGTTTTGCAACTTGCTAAGCAGTATAATTTAACTATTACATATCTTATTAACACACATAACCATTTTGATCATACTAATGGCAATAACCACATTATTGCGACAACAGGCGCAACATTAATTCATGCTGGTTTTCAGCTGGGTGCTTTAGCAGTAAAAACAATTCCTACTCCAGGACATACGCCTGATTCAATTTGCATTCTAATCGATAATAAACTATTAACTGGCGATACCTTATTTGTTGGGCGCGTAGGCAAAGTGGCGAACGAAGCTGCAGCCCGGCAGGAGTATGATTCGTTACAAATGCTTACGCAGTTGCCTGACACCATTGACGTTTATCCGGGTCATGATTATGGGGTAACGCCAACAACAACTATTGGGCATGAGAAAAAAACCAATCCATATCTGTTGTGTGGCTCTTTTGCTGAGTTTTGGGGATTACGACGGAATTAAATATATATACCCAAAGCGATTTGATTTTAGACAAGGCGTCAAGTCCATGAGCAACCGGAGTTTATAACTAATAAATGAGGATTGCGAATGGGCGCCGACAACGCAGTATAAAATTCAATCG